>DATDGH010000349.1:0-8298 GCA_036522215.1 Candidatus Angelobacter sp.
GTTCCCCTGTCAGCACCAGGTTGACGCCCAAAGATGATGCCGCGTGGGCCTCATCGCCCGGCTTTTGGTTACTCATTTCTTTCCAGGGCACCACCCACAGCGAACTTTCTGAAGCCTGCAGGCGCGAGAGATTGCCGGTCAGGGATTCGGACAACTCATATGCGGCCGCCTGATTCGCGGGATCGGTTCCGGCAAAAGTAAAGGGCAGCACTGCGATGTGTTTTTGCGCAGGCAACTGCGGAGTCCAGATTCGATCACGCACGAGAAAAACGGCCACAGCCGCCAGTACAACCGCACAGGCACTCGCCAGCACAGCCGGGCCGAACCGGAGAAGTGGGGAAGCGCCTCTGCGCCCATTCAGTGACTCAGCCACCTCGCGCACGGAAGTAAAACGTTTGGCCGGATCACGGGCCAGGCAGCGCAGGATGGTTGAATTCCAGCGCTGGTTCAATTCGGGAGCAACCTTGACTGGCGCAGGAGGCGCCTTGGTCAAGCGCTTCAAAGTCTCGGTCCACGAGGATTCGTCGCGGAAGGGCCGGCTGCCCGTGACCATCTCATATAACACCAGCCCCAGCGAGTAGATGTCGCTGGCCGCCGTGAGTTCTTCTCCTAGAAGCTGCTCCGGAGACATATAAGCGGGGGTGCCCTGGACCATGCCGTGTGTGGTGGTCAGGCCCTTGGATTCATCTGCAGGGCGAAGCAAACGCGCGATGCCAAAGTCCGTCACCACCGCGCGGACCTGGTTTCCGCAGCCAATCAGCATCACGTTGCTGCACTTGAAATCGCGGTGAAGAATGCTGGCCCGATGAGCAGCCTCCAGTCCCTGGCAAAGTTGCTCCGCAATCAGCAGTGCCTCTGCAGGAGTAATTTTGCCTTCGCGCTTCAATCGCGTGGAGAGTGTTTCCCCACGAATCAACTCCATCGTGAGGAAAATGAATTCCTGGTTGGCCTGTTGGTGATGACCCAGATCGAAAACGCGGCAGACATTAGGGTGAGTGACTCGCCGCGCCAACTGCACCTCCCGTCGTAACCGCTCCAGCTGGTCCGTGGCGAAAGGAGTTTGCGGATGAATGATCTTAATGGCGATTTGCTCACCCAGGTCCAGGTCTTCCGCGGCATAAACCTCGCCCATGCCGCCGCTGCCCAGGGATTCCAGAATGCGATATCGGCCCGCCAGAATCTCTCCCGCCGCCAGCAGCTCACCCGAGGAGTTCCTGCTGCTGGCCGGCGAATTGCCTTCCAGAAATCCCCCCATCTCATCGTGCTGGGAGAGCAGGCGCTCAACTTCGGTTTCCAGTTCGGGATCGTCCGTGCAGAGCTCGGAGAGCGTGGCCCGCCTGGCGTCGTGCGGCGCTTCAACCACTTTGGCAAAAATGTCTTTAATCTGGATCCATCGCTCTGGAGTCATCAGGAATCTTCTTGGCCCAGGCTCTTGCTCAATTCTCCGAACAGCCACGCCTTTGCATGCTGAAATTCCCGCTTAACCGTAGTGGGGGAAACCCCCAGGATTTCGGCGGTTTCGTCCACGTCCAGCCCCGTGAAGAATCGCAGCTCAACAATGCGGCACTGCCGGGCATCCCATTCCGCCAGCTTCTTCAAAGCCTCATGCAGCGCCACTACCTGCCACGACTGTTCGTCGGAATAGACGAACGCATTTTCCAGCGAAATCTTCTGCGCCGAGCCCCCGCGCTTTTTGGCGTCCCGGGTGCGGGCGTGGTCCACCAGGATTCGGCGCATGATTTGCGCGCACACCCCAAAGAAATGCGCCCGGTTCTTCCAGTCAATTCCATGCTCGCCGATGAGCCGTATGTAGGCTTCATTGACCAGCGCGCTGGTCTGCAGCGTGTGCCCGGTTCGTTCTCCCCGCATGTAATATCGCGCCAGGCGATGCAACTCGTTATAAACCAGCGGGATCAGTTTGGCCTCGGCCTCCTTGTTGCCTTCTTTCAAGCGGGCGAGAAGGGCGGTAATGGGCTGGGAGCTGTCCTCCGATCGGCGAATTTTGTCAGACATAGGGCGACAAGGGTCTATCAACTTTATGCTCGCCGGCGAAGACAAATCAAGCACAGTTCGCGGGATTCACCTCGGCCAAGGACAAGCGTGCGTCCGTTCTCACCTCCAAAACGAACGCAAGTCGCGGCACAGAAGACCCGCGTCCGGGCAACTAAGGAAAAGACACCTGCAACCCACCGCGTTTTATTTGTTTTTCTTTCAACAACATACATGCAATTTTGTTATTCAACGTAAATTACATATTGACATCAGTACATAACATGATAGACAATAGTGTTTTAGAAAGGAGAAACAGTCGGCCTGAACCACGGGCCGCATTGGTATCGTTGGTATGGATGGGGTAAAGGATACTTGTCGAAATCCACCGCAGCCTTCAAGTACGGCGGCCATCAGCCTTTCAGGGGCTTCCTGCGCAGGACTTTTCGACCAAGGGCGGGAGTGCTCCTTGCCGCCTTTAACCGTTTGTCCCGCGACAGACACGGCAGAAAAAAACGCCTTTTTAAGCAGCTAAGTCATTAATTTTAAAGGGCTTGCGCAGATGTTACGGATACGACCCCCCTCTTTTGCCAAAAGTTTATCAAGTGGTAAACAGGAGACAGGCGAAGTGACCAGGCTGGCTCGTTTCCAGCTCTGAATTCAAAATCCAGAACTCTTGATTTAGCGAATAAAAATTCAAGCCATGCGGCAGGGTATTGTCCCTGCCGTTTTTTTGGCGCACGCGCCAACCACAAGCGCTGTGACCGTGTTTGGAACAATCATCATCCCTACCCAAATGACTGATGTGTGCTCGCCTCCTCTTCCCTCATAGTGAATGATGAGAAGCACAAACGAATGGGAGTTTTTATGGCAGACAACATTTGGGCAACATTATCCAATCAACTTTCGGACGCGGCCGCTGCCGCGGGCAAATCTGTGGTGGCCGTTGCCGGAAGGCGGCATCCTTCCAGCGGAATTCTGTGGTCCAGTGATTCCGTTGTCACATCCAACTACGCCTTGAGACGTGATGAAGATATTTCTGTGGTCATCGCATCGGGCGAGAGTGTCTCGGCTCGTGTAATGGGTCGGGATCCGAGCACCGACCTTGCAGTACTGCGCCTTGAGCAACCGGTGCAGGGTGAGCCGGCGCCATGGGGCGATGCATCCAAATTACGCGTTGGAGAGCTGGTGCTTGCCGTAGCACGTACCTGGCGTGGAAACATCGTGGCCAGCTCCGGCATTGTCTCCGGCCTGATGGGTCGGTGGCGTACTTGGCGCGGCGGCGAACTGGATCAGTTCATCCGGCCCGATCTTACCTTGTATCCAGGGTTCTCGGGTGGACCTCTGGTAAATCCGCAGGGCGAGATCGTGGGTTTGAACACAGCCGGGCTGCATCGCTCCGGGATTACCGTCCCTGCTGCAACCGTCGGGCGGGTGACAACTGAGCTTCTGGAGAAAGGGCGCATTGAACGCCCCTATCTGGGATTGGCCATGCAGCCGGTGGCGCTGCCGGAATCCTTGCGGAGCACTCTGAATCTAATGGCCAGCGAGGGTCTGCTGGTCGCGCACGTGGAACCAGGAAGTCCCGCGGACAAAGGCGGCATGCTTCTGGGAGACTTGTTGATTGAGATCGAAGGGAAGCCCACGGCGGATACAGACGCGGTACAGGAAGTCCTGCGCGCTTTTAAGGTAGGCCGGACGATCGCAATCAAGCTTGTCCGGGGAGGCGCATTGTCCACAGCCAGCCTGACGCTCGCCGCTCGGCCCTGAGTGCTCTCTTCATGAACACACGAGGCGAAAATTCGCTGCACATCATGGTGATCGCCGCCTCGTCTGATCGGCGAGCCTCCCTGGCCGCGATGGCCGCGAGTATTGGTCAAGGTCGCGTCACCACGACTCCCGCCATTTCGCTGGAGCAAATCTTCCAGGTTGCTCCCGAACTGATCGTCGTAGACTTGGATAACCCAGCGTTGTCGAGCACCGTCACCCGGCTGGCAGAGGCTTTGCATGGAGGAACGGGATTGATCGTCCTGGCTGACAACCCCGATCCCGATTGGGTGGCGATAGTCCTGCGTGCCGGAACCAACGCTGTTCTCTCCCGCGATGTGGCAGGAGAAGAATTGCGGCTGGCTATTTTGGCGGCAGATTCCGGTCTGGTGTTGCTCCATCCCAGTGCTGCCCAAAATCTTGGCAGCCGCAGTTTCACCCAGAATCACCATGCGGTTCTTCCGGTGGAATCTTTGACCGCCAGGGAGAGGGAAGTGTTGTCACTGGTGAGAGAAGGACTGGGCAACAAGGAGATCGCAGGACGGCTCAACATCTCCGAGCATACAGTGAAATTTCACATCAGCTCAATCCTCGGCAAACTCGGAGCAGGCAGCCGCACCGAAGCGGTGAGCCAGGGAATCCGCAAGGGATTCATCGCGATTTAAGATTGCAAACAATGAAGCGGGTGGCCGGAAAAGCCGCCCGCTGTTGTGCCCCAACGAAAAACTACGTGCTGCAAGAAAGCGACATCACTTCTTTCCAGCAGCGGCAACCTCCGTCCAGATTTTCCTGTGGACGGTTTCCTTGAGAAAGATGGAGCCCACTACGAAAGTCAGGGCAGCGATTGCTATCGGATAATAGAGACCGTCGAAAGGATTGCCAGTCGCCGCCGGAATCCAGACGCAGACCAGAGGCACCAATCCTCCAAAGACGCCGTTGCCTATGTGATATGGCAACGAAAGCGCACTATAACGGATTTTGGCCGGGAATGCCTCCACCAGATATGCGGCAATCGGTCCGTAAACCATGGTGACAAAAATTACCTGTATAAAAATCAGCCACATCAGCTTGCTTTGGTCAGCGTTGGCTGCAACCGCTGCAGGCTTGGCCTTTCCCGTCTCGTCCACGGTTTGAGGTGTAAGAACCGTTGCGCCGGTTACCTTGTTTTTGGTGTGATCCACATGAGTTACGTTGTTGCCTGCTGCGCGTTGCATGGCAGGATAGAGGCCGAAAGACGTTCCCGGGATACGGTAGCTCAGGCAGGCTAGAAGCAACCCAGCCATAATGATCTTCTTGCGGCCAATTTTGTCAGAGAGCCAGCCGAAGAGAACGAACAGCGGCATTCCCAACAAGAGGGCTTTGGCGACAATAATGTTCGCGTCTCGCGCCGGAACCTTCAGGATCGCCGTCATGAAAAACAGAGCGAAGAACTGTCCCGTATACCACACCACCCCCTGGCCGGCAGTGGCGCCAAACAGTGAGATCAGGAAGAGTTTGAGGTTCGCCGGCTCTGTGAATGCTTCCTTCAGAGGTGTCGCAGAGGTCATTCCCTTGGTCTTGATCTGCTCGAAGATAGGTGACTCCCTCATCCGCAAGCGGATATACAAGGAAATCAGGACCAGAATCAGCGAAGCCAGGAATGGGATTCGCCAACCCCAGTCTTTGAAGGCCGCGTCGCTCATCTGGCTTTGTGTCCCCAGGATTACTGCGATGGAAACGAAGAGACCCAGTGTGGCTGTAATCTGAATAAAGCTGGTGTAGAAGCCGCGGCGATCATCGGGTGAGTGTTCTGCTACGTAGACGGCGGCGCCGCCGTATTCACCGCCCAGGGCCAGGCCTTGCAGCACGCGTAACAGAATCAACACAACAGGAGAAAACCAGCCGGCCGTGGCAAAGCTGGGCAGGGCCCCGACAAGGGCCGTAGCACCGCCCATAATCGAGAGGGTTACGATGAAGGCGTATTTTCGGCCAACCACGTCGCCAATGCGGCCGAAAAAGAGCGCGCCGAACGGTCGCACCATAAAGCCAACGGCGAACGTGGCAAGGTAGGCAATGTAAGCAAACATCTCATTGCCGGGCGGATAGAACTTGGGCGCCAGGTAGATCGCCAACGTGCCGAAGATATAGAAGTCGTACCACTCGATCATGGTGCCAACCGATGAAGCCAGAATCACGGACCACATCTTGGAAGTTGAAATCTGATCGGACGAAGTGATGGATATGGAAGCGCTCGACATGTATAAGCTCTCCTCAAAGGACCAGGCGTTCTGCCTTGGCCACGTTTTTTGACCCTGCTTTACAACCCGTCCCTATTGCCACCCATTCCGCTCTACTACCTGGAAGCGGTCTGGCCTTCAAAAGCGATGTTGGGGAGATAGAGTAGTCTTTATCGCATCTTTGTCAAGTCGTGTCCCTTTGGAAACTTGGTACCAACCATGCCAATATTCGGGCTGGACCGCGGTTAAAGCCTTTTTTATGAAGCAGGAGGAATAAGACTATGGGCAGAAACGGGCATGCACCGGAGCCCGAGTGGGAAATCAATTTCCGCGATCATTTCTTCTTCTTCCCGGAGAAGTCCAAGGCGGATATGGCTGCTGAACGTTTGCTCAAGAAGGGCTGGAGGGTCCAGGTCAGCCGAACGGCTGGTCGGGATGACTGGTCGGTGACTGCTACTGATCCGATGCCGAACGAGGAAGAGTTCGAAGCCCAGTACCAGGAATTGAAAAGTCTGGCGGAAGAACTCGGCGGTGAATATGACGGCTATGGCGGTCCAGGTTAGCCGCTAACTCTCGATTGTCTTCTACGGACACGCAGGCGATCAAACGCGATCATGCTGCTTACCCAGATCGCAGCAGTCAGGTATCCACCAACCACGTCGGTCGGGTAATGGACTCCAAGGTAAATGCGAGACAGGCCAATCGCTGCAATCAAAGCGCTGGCGGCAATCCAGATCAAGGTCCTCGCTATCCCTGACCTGATGCGGTCCACCAGCAGTCCGGCAAGCACTCCATAGAAACAGAATGAAAACAAGGCATGGCCGCTGGGAAAGCTATAGCTATGCGGCAGAGATCCGAAGAACGGATCTGGGCGCGTGCGATGGAACGCGTATTTGAGCGAAACATTCAGCACCAGAGCGCCCGCCTGTGTGATGGTGAGCCAAAGAGCTGCTCTTCGCCACCTGAATGCCAGAAACAACACAAGCGCAACGACCAGGGCGATGGCCACACCATACTCGCCCAGCCACGACGCAGTTTTTGCCACCTCCGTCATCGTGGGAGACGAATATTGGTGGACCCAACCGCGTATAGCACTATCAAATCGCCGGGTGTGGTCTTCTATGACTTCTTCCGCAATCCAGGCAAAAAGAAAAAGTCCTGCAATTGACAGCAGGAGGCTCAAGGGCACGGCCACGCCCAGAAAAGCCAGCGGCTTCTCTTCTCGCTCTACTGTTGGAAGCTGTGCATTGACATCATTCATTGCGCTGTTCGAGTGGGTTTGCGTTTGCTTTTTGCATGTCAAGTACTGATGACTAACCGCTGCTTCCCGCCAATTCCGCCACCAGCGCATCCACCTTCTGCAGTAGCGCTGAATTATCCTGGCGCGGATAACTTTTCAGGTTCTCCTTATAAACCGGCAAATTGTAGAGGAAGGACTCTACCCGTTCCCTGTTGAGTTCGTCCCAATAAGTCCCGTAGCCCGCCTTATCTACATAGTACGCATTGAATAGCTGCTCAAACTGGTGATGCACCGGAACTGCCAGATAGGGTTTGCTCAGATAAAAAGCTTCGCTCAAGAGCGAAAAGCCGGAATTAGCGATTACGGCCTTGCAGTGGGACAGGTCTTTCAGAAACTCACCCAAACCTGGTTTCTTGAAGAGGATATTGTCTTCACGGCCTTGCCGGCCAAAGCCGTAGGCAATGAAGCGGCAGCGCACGCTGGCCAGTAGCCGGGCCAACTCAGGAGCCGGAGATGTAACATAAACCAGCACATCTTCACCTTCTGACGCCTGTGTATCCAGCACCTCCTGGCGCAGGATAGGCGGAACCAGGAACGTTCGTGGACGGCGTACCGGCGCAGTGAAGAAAGAGGTCACCAGGTAAGCGTCTGCCCGTGGTGTCATCAAACGCGTGACCAGCTTGGTGGCAGCCGCTTCGCGCCGGTAGCGGCGCGGATAAGAAATGCTCACACGGGTGAGGCAATGTTGATTGTCGATTGAGATCACCGGCAGGCTTTTTCGGTGGCCCACCCGGCAGGAGAGAGGCTCGAAATCCGTAATCACCAGGTCAATCTTCCATTCCTCCGCAAGACGCATGAGCCGGTGAATGGAACGGGCAGCCTTGGGAGCAGTGAACAGGTTTCGGGCCAGGGTCCTGCGGTAGCGCACCTGGTTGTTCACATACGAGAGCCGAAGGCCAAAGATTTCCGTGACGTCAAAGCTGTTCTTCAGGTTGGCCAGGCCGCGATCAAATGAAACCACATGGACTGTGTGCCCACTCTGCTGGAGATGAGAAATGACTTCTTTGGCGCGAGTAGAGTGGCCTG
>DATDGH010000350.1:0-1674 GCA_036522215.1 Candidatus Angelobacter sp.
AGCTGCCTGCGATTCGAGCTTTTGTGGATTCTGTCGCCCACCAGTCTGTCCTGGCGTTTTGGACGGGGCTGGTATTCCTGCCCCTGCTCGCTTTTGTAGCTGCTGTCAGTTTGCATCAGGCGGGGCACTTGCTTGCCGGACGCCTCGCCGGATTCGCGGCGGTAAAAATCAAGTTTGGCCGGTTCACGCTGCGTGATCATCTCGAGCCGACCGATGCTCTATCTCTCGGCTTCATTGTCATGCGGCCGAATGGCGCTCAGCATCTCAGGCGGCGTCTGATGTATCTGGTCGCCGCCGGACCGCTGGCCAGCCTGCTGGTGCCGCTCATCCCGGAAGTCGCCCTGCGTCTGGCCCAGAACCGCGGGGGAACAATTTATTTTGTGCTGCCTGCCGCCGTTCATCTTTTTTCAACATTTTCATTCTTGCTCGGCCTCGGCTCTCTCCTCCCCGACATCGATTCCCGCGGAAACTTCTCTGACGGCACGCGGCTCCTGATGCTGGTGAAGAATGATTTTCGCGCCTCACGCTGGTTGGCCATTGTGGAACTGCAACTGGGGCTGAGTTCGGCGCGGAATCCCCACGATTGGGGCGAGGACCTGATGGCGCGTGCTCTGGGCCACAAAGATGATTCCTTTGATACCGTGGCCGCCAACTGGCTTGGCTACCTGTGGGCCAGCGGTCGTCAGGATCTGGGTCGGGCCACAAAATGCCTGGAAGGAGCGCTCACTGGTTTAGCGCCATCGCCCGGCCACCTGCGCGACAGGATATTGCTGGAAGCCGCTGTCTTTCAGGCTTGGTATCGCCACAATCTGGTCAAGGCGCAGCTCTGGCAGTCGCAGATTCTCGATCCTGAGTCGCTGCCCGCGCTGGATCGCGAGCGCCTGGAGATTGCCTCAGTGTGGTCGGAGGGCAAATCCTTTGACGCCTGGGAAAAATTGCAGGAGCATCTGCTCCGCATTCGCGCAATTCCTGACTCGCCGGCCCGCGCTTCAGCGGAGAGAGACGCGCTGGAGTGGAAGGCCCAAATGGAGTCGCGAATGCTCGCCGGCGCCTGGGCCACCATGCACTCCTGGCCCTACGAGCGTCACCTACAAATGGCATCACTTTCACGCGCTGAGGGAGTGCGAGAACTTGAGGTTCGCTAACTACTAAATACTAAGTACTAAATACTGCCTTCTGCTACCATCGCCTTGTGTCCCCACGAAAGAGCCAATCTGGAAAAAATGTTGTCCGCAGGCGGCCTGCCATTGCGCGCCAGCTTGTGATCATTACCGGCATGTCCGGCTCCGGCAAGGCCTCAGTCCTCAAAGCATTTGAAGATCTCGGTTACTACTGTGTGGACAATCTGCCCATGGATCTGATCGGCCGATTTGCCGATCTGGCCAGGGAGTCGTCAGAAAGTGATAAAGCCGCACTGGTCGTGGACATTCGCGAGGGAGATCACCTCAAGAAGCTGCCGGCCATCATTAATGCGCTGCGCAAGCAACTCCACACCACGGTTCTTTTCCTCGAAGCGTCAGACGAAGCCCTGCTGCGGCGTTTTAGTGAGACCCGCCGCCCCCATCCTCTGGGCAAGGAAGGCTCAGTCCGCGACGCCTTGGCCAAAGAGCGCAAGCATTTAAAACCGATTCGCGCGATGGCGGACATTGTTGTGGATAGCTCCAAGTTCAATGT
>DATDGH010000351.1:0-3559 GCA_036522215.1 Candidatus Angelobacter sp.
TCTGCTCTGTACCGACAACCGTCGCCTTATTCCCCGGTATCAATCTGCGCGCGCTGGAGCTTATCAGAAAAATCAACGTACAGAGACTTCCACTGCGTGTAGAAGTCAATCGCGCCAATCCCGCCTTCGCGATGCCCATTGCCAGTCGCCTTCGTTCCGCCGAAGGGAAGATGTACCTCCGCACCGATGGTTGGAGCGTTTACGTATGTGATGCCGCAATCCAGATCGCGCATGGCGCGGAAAGCGCGGTTCACGTCTCGCGTATAGATTGCGGACGAAAGGCCGTAAGGCACGCTGTTGGCCATGGTGATCGCCTGCTCAAAATTCTCGCAGGGAATCAGGCTCACCACCGGGCCAAAGATCTCTTCCTGCGCAACCCGCATTTTGGAATCAACATCGGCGAAGATTGTCGGTTCGAAAAACCATCCGTGTTCGAGCTCGGGAGTTTTCGGGCGCTCTCCTCCCAATTCCAGCTTGGCACCTTCGTGTTTCCCGATCTCTACATATTTGGAACTGGTCTCAACCTGCTGTTGGTTGATCTGCGGTCCCACCTCTACGTTTTCATCCAGACCATTGCCAACCTTTAACCGCTGGGCGCGATACACCAGGCGATCAGCAAACTGGCGGTAAACGCCCTTCTGGACAATCACCCTGCTGGCGGCAGTGCAGCGCTGTCCGGTGGTTCCGAAAGCGCCCCACAAAACGCCCTCCAGGGCCAGGTCCAGGTTGGCGTCATCAAGAATAATGATGGCGTTCTTGCCGCCCATCTCCAGGGAGCACGGCTTGAAGCTTCGCGCCGCTGCTTGGCCAATGGTGCGTCCAACCTCACTTGAGCCGGTGAAAGAAACAGCCCGAACATCCGCATGCTCCACGATCGGCGCTCCGGCTTCGGGGCCGAAGCCGGTGATTACGTTCACCACGCCTTTTGGCAACCCCGCATCCATGAGGGCCTTTACCAGATTGAGCGCAGAAAGTGGCGTGTCTTCAGCGGGTTTGATCACGCAGGTATTGCCGCATACCAGGGCGGGAAGCAGCTTCCAGGAGGGAATGGCCATGGGAAAATTCCATGGGCTGATCATTCCGCACACGCCATGCGGTACGCGGACAGACGTGGCAAACTTATTCGGCAGCTCGGATGGCATTGTTGCCCCGAACTGCCGCCGCCCCTCACCCGCCATGTAAAAGGCTGTATCAATGGCCTCCTGCACGTCGCCCCGGGCTTCCTTGATCACTTTGCCCATCTCCCGGGTCATCTGCCGGGCATAATCTTCTTTGCGTTCCTGAAGGATCTGACCAGCCCGAAAGATGATCTCTGCCCGCTTGGGGGCGGGCGCCATCCGCCAGCGTTCAAATGCCCGCTTGGCCGCGGACACGGCGTCATCCACATCACGTTTATCGGAGCGTTGGAAGACGCCAATCACGTCGCGGGTGTCTGCGGGGTTAAGATTTTCATAGGTTTGGCCGCTGTGAGAGCCCACCCAATCCCCACCGATTAAGTTTTTGTAAGTTTTTGCCGACATTAGTACTTATGAGCCTTTCGAGAGTCCAAAACCCTCTATCGTACAGGATTCCGTGGTTTTTGAGGAAGGATTGGCCTTCGCAGGTTTTCGTCGAAATTGTTGTTCCAAGAGGGCATCTCCCGTGATAGCTTTCTTGGACACTAGACTGTTTACGGTGCGGTTAGCCCCCAACCGCCCGATGGGTGCCCGGGTAGGATTCCTCTAATTGGAGCTGAAATTGCTTTCCGGAATGAGTCCCGGTTTGCGCTGGTTCCAAAACGGAACCCGGGAATCTTGGAAATTACCGATTTTTATGGCGTAACTTGGACAATCGGATTTAAATACCTCAAACGCAAGAAACCTCTTGTCCCCCTACGCAACGAAGGAAGGTCGCTTTGATGTCAATACTCCTGGCAGATGACGATGTGCATCTGGCTACATTTCTCTCCAAGTCCCTCGAATCAGAGGGGTATGCTGTCCATACGGCGCTGGATGAAGATACCGCAGTTGCCGAGCTGCGGCGGCAGAACTACAAACTGATCATTCTGGACCTCAATTTTGGCCAAACGGACGGCCTCAAACTTCTGGAAAGGCTGAGGGCTGAAGGTCTGGAAACCCCGGTCATTGTCCTGAGTGCCCGCAACAAGGTCTCTGATCGGGTCCAATCTCTGCGCCTGGGCGCGGATGACTATGTAACTAAGCCCTTTTCATTCCAGGAGTTGGCAGCGCGGGCCAATGCTCTTCTCCGGCGCAAAGCCGACCCCACTCTGAACGTGCTGCGGGTGGAGGACCTGGAGCTTGACCCCGCCCTGCGCCGCGTCAGTCGCGGAAACCGTGACATCAAGCTGAGTATCAAAGAATTTCAATTGTTGCATCTCCTCATGCGCCATGCCGGAAACGAAGTGACGCGGCAGGAGCTGATGCATGAAGTGTGGGGATCGCAGCCGGGATCGGACAGCAACCTGGTGGATGTCTATGTCAACTACCTGCGCAAGAAGGTTGAATTCCCGCGGGAAGCGAGGCTCATCTACACTATTCGTGGCGTCGGATACCGCCTGGGGCGCGAAGCCCCGATGGTGAAAGGGCCCTCTGAGGCCCAGCCGCCCGGGCCGGAACCGCGTAGCGGTAAGGGTATTCCTGCCAGCCCACCCACTTTCTCCGGTCCTGCTGAGCCCGCTGTTTATCAGCAGACACCCTGGCGCGCCTTGGTGAATTCTCTCGCTCACGATCTGGCGCAGCCGCTCACCAGCGTGCGTTGCTTCCTGGAAGTTGCCGCCATGCGTCCCGGGAATCTCTCTTCTGCTGCACCTGGAGATCTCAAGAACATCGAACAGCAAGCGGACCGCGCCATCGGCCTTGCCAAAGCCATCTCTGCACTGGTGCGCGAGATTTCCGTGCCCACGGGCCCCTGGATTTTGCTGGGTACGCTTCTGGAAGAGGTTTTTGATGATTTCGTTGTTTTGCTCAACTCCGGCTTGCTCACCGTGGAGCGCCATTGGGACCCCTTCATCCAGGTGACCAGCAGCCCCGTGTTGCGCCAACTCCTGGTGCTTATGCTGGGCAAGATCAGCGGAAAGAACACCAGGCCCATCGCGCTCCAGGCCTCAGCAAGCATGAAAGGGAGCCGCTGCCACTTGGAATTGCGCTGGAAAGCGGTAGATGGCGGTGCGATTCAGGATGCGCAGGCTACACTCGGCAACGATATGGTCTACCTCCAGGAGATGCTGTATTCGATCGGCGGCGAAGTCAGCTTTGAGGGCGCCACCGGAATCGCGTTGAAACTCCCGGCAGCCTCCCACTCAGGCGGCCCACAAACGCAGAGGGAGACAGTGCAATAATCTGTTCATCGTAATCGGAAGAAGAACCGACCGTCATCTGTCACCGGCTTGTTGGCTTGACTGGAGAGGTAAACACAGATCACCAGATCACGGCGATCACGCGCGATTACCCGCGATCACCCGATTCTTCCTCACTGGCCCATCACATACACCAGCACTCGTTTAGAGCGCTGGCCATCGAACTCAGCGTAGAAAACGCGCTGCCACGTGCCTAGCACCCAT
>DATDGH010000352.1:0-2186 GCA_036522215.1 Candidatus Angelobacter sp.
AGAATGTCTTGGCCGCCCGATCCCGTCTGGGAGTCCACCTTGGCTTGCGCCGGAACAATCAGGAACGGTTGACTACGTTGCTGTTCCTCTTGATTTTTGAATTCGCGTGCACTCGCGCAAATTCGCAGCTCAATGTTTTTAATCTGCGTCTATCAGCGAAAATCAGCGGCTAAGATTTGGTTTTTCCTCTGTGTCCTCTGTGGTTGAAATTTGATTTTGTTTTTTGCCTTCCTTCGTGTCCTTCGTGGTTGAGCCGCTGGGTTTGGTTTTCTAACCAAGACGGAACGGATTGCCCGCTTGCCCGGCAATGGCAAACCATCCGGTGGCCCCTGTATGAGGATTTGGTTTGTTCGAGAAACCAAATCCGTTGTTCAATTCGCTGGAGGCAGCCACCACCCCTGTACCGGGAGAGATCACGTTGCCTGCAACTGTTTGGCCTATGCCTTGTGTGGCCTGAGCGCCCAGAATATTCATCAGCAAGAAACGTGCAGTGTCCTGGTCGCCGCTGAAGCCTGGAAGATCACGTTCTGCAGGAAGTCTGCGCGCAATCAGGGCCGCGGCCAGATGCGCAGTTCCTTCCAGCCAGACGGCTCCGGGATCAGGCGGAGTGGAAAACGGATCTGAAGGGGCAAAGTTGTTGTTGACGATGGGAGGATGCTGCGCGAAATTACTGAAGTTAACCCCGGAGATTCGCACCTTGTTGCCGGCCACCGAGGTATTTACGTTTTGCGGCGTATCCGTGACCGCCAGATTGGTCTTCGCCCAGTCCACTGAACCGGCAAAGTCCTTGTCTTGCAATGCCAGGAAGGACCATGTATTCACGTCTTCCGGAATCGGGTTGGTGTTGATGGTTACGCCATCGGGCAGGGTTCCCGTCCAGAAAAATCCATCGGTTGTATTGAACAAAGCCTCAATAAAAGTGCGCGCGTGTTGTGCTTGGCCGCTCCAGAAGCTGTTGCCTGTCAATTCAGCCAGCATGGTAAAAAGCGCAAACGCGTCAATATTGTGTTCTGTGGACTTAAAGGTGACCGGATTATTGTTGTTGTCCACGCCGCCGATAAAGCCGCCGGGGCCGCTGCTGCTGAAGGTATTGTTGACAATCCACTGGCCAAGCCGTACAGCCCCATCCAGGAACTGGCGGTTTCCGCTGCGTGCAAAGAGATGGGCCAGCGCCATTCCCGTCCAGGACATGTCCCCGGTGGCCGACCCAATAAAGAAAAATGGGGCCAGGGCTTCCTGGAGGAAAACACCGTTCGCATCCGGTTGGTTGACAAAATAAGCTTGCCGCACCCTTCCATCGCCGATAGGGTCATGCTGCTGCGCATACAACAGGGTTTCGCCTAACACCAGCGCCCGCTGGGTAAGATTCGCTCCTCCGCGCAGCAAAAGAGCGTTGATGACCACAGAGTTGTCATAAACAAACGAGGTGCTCAAGAGTCCCATTTGATCGCTGTAGCTTTGGATCAGGCGCAGCGTTTGCCCCTGTGCATAGGCATCCATCATCTGTTCCAGAAAGCTGTAGGCTTTGGCGAGACCGTCCTTCAGGTTGGCGCTGTTGAGAAACTGCGAATCATTGCCCGGCGCCTGGTCCGCAGACAAAGCCGGAACCAGCCCGCTTCCGGGCAGTGCTGTGAGAGTGGACATGGTAAGCGCGCCAACACTAAGTTTGGCAAGCTGGCGTCGCGATAGCTTTTCATTCGTCATGGTGGACTCTCCCTTCAGTGATTGGTCTGTGCGGCAATCCTCCAGGTCCCAGAATGGAAGGAGTCGGAGGGCCGCCCGAGGCGTAAGCATTGTATAACAGCTAAAACGTTTTAGGAGATATGTGGATGATTTTTAGGGTCTGATCTGTGATCTACGCGCGTGAGCTGTGACAGTGCATCCCGACTGGTGTCGAGCGCCAACCTCACCGTCACATTTCTCTATCAATCGTGTCCTGTGCAGCCAGGGCACGGTCGAATGCGGGATCATTCCGCCACGTGCCTGCGATGTCGTGTAGGTCGCGTCTGCGGCCACGCTCCTCGCTAAGACCGGCTCCCGAAGCCAGTGTTTCAAGAACCACTTGATTCAGGCTCTTTCCTTGTTCCTGTGCACGCCGGCGAAGAGCGGCATCTACAAGCTTCGATACTTTCCGAATGGTGTACTGCATGCATTGACTGTAGGCCATGCAGGCATACGATGCAAGC
>DATDGH010000353.1:0-4531 GCA_036522215.1 Candidatus Angelobacter sp.
GGAACTGGTACTGATGGGCTTATGTGCGTGCACAGCGACGGATGTGGTGAGCATCCTCAAGAAAAAGCGCGAACCGTTCACCGCACTCTCTGTGCGAGCGGAGGCAGAAAGGGCTAAAGAACCACCGACGGTTTACACGCGCATCAAACTGATTTATACAGTTGCGGGGCAGGTTTCGCAGAAGGCCGTAGAGGATGCAGTAAATCTTTCTGAGCAAAAATACTGCTCAGTTTCCGCCATGCTGAAGACGACAGCAAAGATCACGACAGAGATAGCGATTCATCAATAGAATGTGATGGAAGACGAAAAGCCACAGGAGAACCCTCTGATGTCAGAGAAGAAAGTTGTTGTTTTCAGCCAGCCGGGCTGACCACCATGTTATGCCGCCAAGGCCTTCCTCTCGGAGAGAGGAGTCGAGTTTGAAGTGAAAGACGTTACGACGGACCAACAAGCGGTTTTTGAATTAGTGCGCACATACAACAGCCGGTCCACCCCGACCATTATTGTTGGCGACCAAGTGATGATTGGTTTTGATCCAGAGCAACTGGAACAAATGCTTGCAAAATAACCTCTTTGCGTCGGCCGCGCCCAGCCTTAAGCGGCACCTGTGGAGAGGTTATTTTCTGATTGCCGCCGCCACTGTTTGCTGGGCCGGAGCGGCTACATTCGGCAAGGCAGTATTCAACAGACGCCTGTTCAGCGGGCAGTCCCTGATTTCCCCTCTGGTGCTGACGCAGGCACGAACGAGCTTTGCCGCTCTGATGCTGGCAGCGTATCTGCTATTGCGGCATGGACCTGGGATGTTCCGGATCAGCAGGCGGGATCTTGCACTTTCTGCGATGATTGGAACCTTGGGGCTGGCGGGTTCCAATTTCTTTTATTACTGGGCAGTCCAGAAAACCACTGTGGCGCTTGCCATTACAGTGCAATATACGGCGCCGGTTTGGGTGTTGCTGTTCATGGTGGCGCGTGGACGGCAGCGAGCGACATGGCAGCGGGCCTTCGCGGTGCTTTTGGCTTTAGCGGGTGTCGCTCTGGTGATCGGGTTCTTTTCTTCGGACATCAAGCTGAATCGGGCCGGAGTTGGAGCAGCCCTGCTGGCCGCGTTCTCGTTTTCTTTTTACAACATAGCCGGACAGGGGCTGGTGACCCGCAATCATCCGCTCAAAATCATGAGCTATGCCTTACTCAGCTCCGGAGTCCTGTGGCTGGTGGTGAATCCGCCGTGGCGCCTGGTAGCCAGTCACTACACGCCGGGTCAATGGGCATTCCTGTTTGTGTTTGCATGTCTGTCCATGCTGCTCCCGTATGTATTTCATTTCCACGGGCTCAAGTATCTGGATCCGACGCGCGCCGTGGTCACCAGTTGCCTGGAACCGGTATTCGCGGTGATTTTTGCCGCAGTCTTCATCCAGGAGCCGCTGCACTGGTCTCAAGGGCTTGGGATACTTGCTGTGCTAACTGCAACTGTTCTATTACAAACGAAAGCCGCTCAGCAGCACGCCGGGTGAAACCATAAAAGAAGAAAGGGCGGTCATGAAACGACCGCCCTTATGAACATTACCGGTTCTTAGTTATAAGAGGTCATATTTACCCACTGGGTCCGCGAAACCGATGTAGTAAAGGTTGGCGGAGTTCCCGGCGCGACGGTGACACTGGTGGATGGGAACCACGGTGGAGAAAATCCCTGTCCATAACGGCGATCAAAGAATACGTTGCGGGTGGTTGTATTGATGTTCTTGATGTCGTTCTGAATACGACCACCTACGATGGTTAGCGTGTTAATTTGATTGCCGATGTTGGTCAAACCGCCGGTGCCATTCTGGGAGATCGTAGCCAGCGAAGCATCAATTTCCAAATTGCCATTGCTTTGGCCGTTGTTGAGATCGATATCGCCGCTGGCGGTGAAGATCCCTAAAGACTGACCCTTATTGTTGCCCGGGATCAGGGTGTCAGCGGGGATGGTTTGGCCGTTTACCGTGGTTTGCGTCAGAGTGACGGGCTCGGTCTTGTACAGTATGTCACCGGTTATCGTCACATTGCTGGCTGCAGTAATGGTAAGCGCGGTACCGTCCTGAATGGCCGGCAGGCCCTGACCGGGACCAGACAACGACGTAATGCTGCCGTTTACGTATAGCATGGTGTCATCGCCGGTTATGTTTCCGGTTGCCGGGTCTTTTAGTACAGGAACACCGTTAATGGTAACGGTATTGCCACCTGAGGTGAACGTGGTAGTTCCAGTGCCGTCGGTTCTGCCACCACCGTCCACGGTAATGGTTGAGGTAACGCCATTCTGGACAATGGTGTAAATTTGGGCGGTGCCGTTGGCCCCTGGGGAGAGCGTAACGCTGGCGTTTCCTTCCACGTAGATGCCGCCCCCTGAAAACGTTGGATTATTGCCGTTCTTATCCACAGTATAGGGGAGAAACACACCTGAGGAGGCGCCGCTCTTGGGATAAGCAGCCCCGGTTGCGTTGCGAAGATTAGCATTCAGATCCGACTTGCTCACTGCGGTTCCAGCCGCGCCTGTGCCATCTAGAACTGCGCGCTCCTGATTGTAGTCATTGGGTGGCAGCGGGATCTTAGGCTTATTCAGGCTAAATCCATTCTGAAAGGTTGGGGCAATAGTAGTGCCACCTTTCTGATCGGACGGGCCGGCAACCTGGTCGCACCCACTGCCGAACTGATAACCTGCGTCTGCGCCGTTTTGGCCCACCGGATCCGTGAAGATGTATTTACCCGAAGTTCCAAAATTCCATGAGCCGTTGGTGAACACGGGACCGGATATTGTGCCGGGAACCAAGCTGCTTCCGTCGCAGATGTTGTAGGTATTGATGAACATGCCCCAGGCGGCAAAGCTAGTCTGGGTGGAGGCGCCTGCGCCGGTGGCATTGACGAAGACGCTGCCATTGTCCGTCAAGGTAGTTTGCTCAGTGCCCTGCGCTTGTCCGATAGCAGTGAGCGAATAATTGTAAATGTATCTGTAACCGGTGGGAGAACCCACTGGAGCGGCACACGTTCCCGTCGCATTCAACGGCTCACACTGGAGGAAAGTGAAACTGACATTCGCGATCTTATATTTCTCCGGCCATGAGCCAGAAGCGTTTCCAGTGTTAAGAGACTGATAACCCTGACCGTAAGAGTTTGCGATGAGGGTCTGAATCGCCGTATCTTCGCTGGCGGAGAGGGGCACTGTGGTTTGGGGGTTATAACCGGTGCCCAGCGTTGCCAAATCTACAGCGATCTGGTTCACAATACTCTGCCGCGCAATGTTCAGACCCGAATCAGCAGCATAGAAGGAGCCGCGAAAGTTCCGATAGTAGCCGTTCACGAGGAGATCGGAGCGTACAGACATCACCATCGCGACGCTGAGGCCAGTCATCAACAAGAGCAGCAGCAACGATGCGAGCAGTGCAACGCCGCGTTGATTCTGTTGAGCGCGACGGCGCTTGCCAGGAAAATGTTTCGTTTTACGTTGCATTAGAACCCTCCTTACTGATCATTCATGCTGAGATTGCGGGGATTGATTACTACAGAGACGGACTGAACCTTATAGGGTCCGCCATCAAAGGTATTGCGAAACGGGTCCGCCGGGTTAGCAGCAGTCCGACCGATTACCGAAACCAAAACGGATCGAATCAAAGACCAGTCATTCAGGTAACCGCAGTTTGACGGGCACCCGCTGGAAGGCGAGGCTGCGGGAGCATTGAACAAATAGGTAGCTTGATCGTCATTGGCGGTGGTATTCCAGGTCATTGCGCCTATTTTGAAGCCGATGATCTGATCGGCAATTACGACCGGATTGGCGCCGTTTATGGAGCGCACAAGTTGCGGGTTGGCGGGATTTGTAGTGTCAACCGAATAGGTGATCACGGAAAGTTTGAGAATCCAATCGGTGCTGCAGAATTGTGTTCCCAGTTTATTGGCGTCTGTAGAATTCGCGATCCCAAACATATCGTTGCTATTGCTGCCATCAGCGCCGGTGGGGTTGTGTTGAAGTTGCACCTTGTTGCCGGTGACTGCGCCGTCCTTAGTCAGGACAGCCGTGGTCATCTGCGATCCATCACTTTTCACCATCAAGAGTTCGTCTCCATTGTGAAAAGCCGCGGCCAGCTGAGCGGTCGTCTCCGAACCGGTTGGGTTGGCGAACAGCGTGGAACTGGTGGTGCTAACGCAGTTCGAGCCGTTATCACTGGGGTGCGATGGGGGCACCGTTGGGTCAGATGCAACTACGTTCAGCGTGTCAAAACAGCCCTGACCATAAGTGAGAGTGGCGGCGTTATAGCAGTTGGCATTTCCCGTCATTGCATTGCAACCATTGACGAGGTCACCGCAGTTGAGGATGGTCAGGCCAATTGGCCACGCAGGAATATTTGCTCCGGCATAGTACCCGGTCCCGGCATTCACAACATCGACCTGCATTTGTGAAATGGCATTGCGTATGTTGAAGTTGAGGCCAGCCTGATTCTGCTGAACAGTGGCCATGGGCGCGTGCTTCTGAACCAGGCGGATGGCAGCTCCACTGATGACC
>DATDGH010000354.1:0-6794 GCA_036522215.1 Candidatus Angelobacter sp.
GTCTGGACCGGATTCAGGGTATCGAAAACTACCTGGGGAGATTCCCCATGGGCCGGAATCGGGTTAGCTAACCATTGGTTGTCTTCCCCACCGTCAGGCGCCGGCCAGTGAGGCTCGCTGGTTTTGTTCGCCCAGAAGACCGAATCATTCAAGTTGATGTTTAGCGTGCTGGGATTGAAGATGGTAACGCCTTCAGGAGCAGGGTCGATCGTTACTCTTGCAATCTTTGGTTCAGCCATGAAATTCCTCGCTTTCCATTAGGTTGTTCGAGCAGGCTAACGCCCGATCATGAAGTAACCTTGCTGTTTGTTTTTCGCCTTCTCCAACCCTGGAACGGCATGTGCCGAAAGGAGCGCACTTGCCTTTTAGATCTGCTCGGATTTGATACCTTTTGGCCGGAAACTAGAGGAAACTCCAGCCGAGCTACTTACCTTGGTCCCGAATTAGGAACACCGTAACCCCATATCTACGATGGGTCAACTAGAATCTTTAATCCGACGCAATTCATATACAAAGCGGGATCTTAAACGTCTATTTTCGAAACTCCTAAGGACTGGATTACGTTACTGGACAACGGAAGCTGATTTCGCTATAAAAACTATCTTTCAAGGAGAAAGCCTTCATGGTCGCGAATCCCCCTACAGACATGCCGCGGATCACACCGCACATTTTTTACGACGACGTAGCTGCCGCCATGGACTGGCTGGTCAAGGCCTTCGGTTTCGAAGTACGCCTGAGGATGACTAACAAGCAAGGCCTGGTCGTGCATGGAGAGCTGGAGGTGGCGGACAGCCTGGTCATGCTTGGATTGGCGGGAGAGAAAAAAGGGTGGACGAGTCCGCAGACTCGAAATGGCGACATCAATGGAAGACTCTATATTTTCGTGGACGATGTGGATGCCCACTACAAGCGCGCAGTCAGCGCCGGCGCCAAAATCGTTCTAGAACTTGCCGAGCAGTTCTGGGGTGATCGTTGCTACGAGTGTATTGACCTGGAGGGCCATCGCTGGAAATTCGCGCAGCACCTCTGGGATGTGGACAACAGGAACTTAAAGCGCCCGGAAGACACATAGCGCCTTAAAGCTGATGGTCCTCGGCCTCCACCGCATCAGCAAGCCTCTATTAGCGCACTTCATTTTTAGCGCACCTCGGTGAGATATGTTGATGGTGAAGTCCAGGATTGTTGCTGAAGCCTGAGCTGACTCATGATCTCCTTTGCCCAGGAAGCCGCGTAGCTGTCGCGAGCCACGGTCAAGTTGCCTACGAGGTTGCCCTCCGTGGGAATTCCGATGACGGCTATGTCCTGGTTGCCGACGCCGTTGGCATCGACCACGAATCGTGAGCTCGGGACCATGTCGATCGCTCCCGAACAATACGAGGGATTATCTCCGGCCGCAGACCGATTCTCATAGGCCCTGACCATCCCACGTCTTTGCAGATTGCGGTACAGCGGCGTCGCATCCTGAGGGACACTCATCGACGGATATCGCGCATCGACCAGAACCTCAGCTCGTACGATGGCTCCTGGGACCTCATCGCATCGCAGCTCGAAGCAATCAGCGGCCTCGTCCGTCAAGACACGAGGATTGCGGGCCACAGAGAAATCCAGAGTTCCCGCTCTTTGGAGAGCCAGGAGTTTTTCGATATTGATGATGGGAGGCCCAAAGGCGACGCGCTTGAGACGCGGATAGTAGTGTTCGATCAGCTTCCGGTGCGACTCCGGATTGAGCCCACCGAACTGAAGGACGGAGCCCAGCGTTTTTCTCACTTCATACCAGATGTGAGTCGCCGCTTTGACGCCGCTACCGGCCAGTCCTTGCCGGGCGCGGTCAATCTCTTGCTCCATGTATTCTTCGACGAACGCGGCGAACTCCTTTCCACTTTCAAACCGGCGTCTACCCACTGGATCCAACAAAGGCCGATAATCAAAGCGCTCCTGCTCGGGATGTGCGCGCAGGTATGATTCGATCACCCGGTTCATCCCTTGAGCATCATTCCCACAAGACTCCAGTTCTTTTTTCGCGGAGCTGTCTCCCATGGCTACAAGATAGTATTGAAGCTCCATCTCCAATTCGAAGAGCGGCCAGATGTCGCGTTCAAGATCGCGTTTTCCGTCGGAAGCCTGTTTTCTAAGGCCATCCAAAGCCCTGTGAGTAAAGAAAGTCAGCGGACGGTCAACCAGGGGCAGGTCGTAAGCCTTCGGCGCCATCGGCAAACCGGTACGGCTGAAGGGAATGATCGACTGCGGCTCTGTGCCGCTGGCCTCATAAAAAAGTGAGCCGTCAGGGGCCCGCTGAAAGCGCCCGCCGCGGCCTTCGGTGAGTTCCAGCGCCGCGTCAATGAATGTCAACCCGACGCCCAGCATCGCTACTCTTGCGCCGGCTGGAATCGGCTGCATTGTTTCAACTACTGGATAGACAAATGGGATGAATGCAGCCCGAGGATGCCGGTTCGCAAACGCCTTCCAGCGCCCCTCCTTCGCTCCCGGGACAATTCGGGAATGACCTGTGGCCAGTAGTATCTTGTCGGCGGGTATTTGCTCGGTGTGGCCGTTCTCGCCTGCGAATTCCAGTTGATAACCTCTTTCCAGCCGCTCAATATCCACTACTTCTCCAACGTGACACGAGAGCGTGACATCTGGCGGAAGATGATGCAACAGGCATTGAAACCCTTCTATCAGGTAGCGTCCTACAAGCGCGCGGGAGAGATATTCGTCGCCGCTCAAAGGCTTTTGCGGATTGAACCTTTCCTGATACCAGGCGAGAAAATTGGGCCCGCGTCCGGCCACGCCGAGCGGTTCTTCCTCCGTCCACAGATCGACCTCACCCACGCTAAGATTGACCAGGATGTAGTCAGGCAGGTCAGGATCGTATATGGGACTGGCGCCAAAATTTGCGGACCGGTTGAAGACATGGATGTGGAGAGGATATTCCAGCGGACATGCCTTGAACTCGGCCAAGAGCCTTTCCAGGCAATAGAGTCCCTTTGGGCCTAGTCCAATGATGGCGACGGAGTGAGTAAGGCGTGCGTCGTTTGCTTGAGTTCCGGAAGTCAATTCAACATTCCCTTGATTCTGGGAGGCAATGTTAACATCCGTGCAGGAAGATGCTCCGACTTAGAGCCTTTTCATAATTACCGTAAACCGATTTTCTTAACCATGCCAACGATGCTGCAACTCTTCAGCCTGGGACGTTTGCGGCTGAATGCTGACTGCTGAGTGCTGATTGCTAAATCTATTTTGGATCGGACCGCCAACAGAGAGGCAACACTCATCATGGAAAATGCTCTAGCTTGCGCTCAGTCGTAGTGTTTTGCAAGAATTGCCGGCATCTGACAAACCACCAGAAAACTCGACCTGCGAGCTCATCACTGCAATCTGCGATGCCTGGAATCAGGACCTTCAGCCGCCTGCCGCAGATCACTGAAGCCGGCGACGAGAAGATCGGTCTTGCGATTCTGGGCATCCCCTTCGATAGCTTAGTGACCTTTCGTCCCGGCGCCCGGCTTGGACCTAACGCCATTCGTCAAGCCTCCGGGCTGTGCCGTAACTACAGCCAGCAGATGGAGGTAAGCGTCTTCGATCGCTTGCGGGCCGTCGACGCCGGAGATGTCAGTGTGGACCCGTTTAACTATGAGGAGACGTTTCGCCAGATTGAAGAGCGAGTGGGCGAGCTCCAGCGTCAAGGTGCGGCTGTGGTCTGTTTAGGTGGAGATCACTCTATACTCCTACCCATCCTGCGCGTGACCAGCAAGAAATATCCCCAACTCACTCTCATCCAATTCGATGCTCACACGGACACAACCGACGCGAGCCCCTCAGGACAGAGGTTCCACCACGGCACACCCGTTCGCAGGGCGATTGAAGAGGGATTGATTTTGGGAAATCGCATTTTTCAAATAGGCATACGCGGCTTCCTCGAGAGCGCGAGCTCCAGGGACTACGAAAAAGAAGCAGGAATCCACATTCTAGACATGGAGGGGGTTCACGACCGCAATCAACGCGGAGCATTTTTGGAAACACTGCGCGCGACCGCTGCTTCCGGCCCCTGCTACCTTACGTTTGATATCGATGGCATTGATCCGGCGTTCGCTCCTGGTACGGGTACGCCGATAGTTGGCGGGCTCACCAGCTTTGAAGCGTTGAATATGATGCGCTCTTTGCGAGGACTCCAGTTTATTGGCGGTGATGTTGTAGAGGTAGCGCCCGCCTACGATCATTCGGAGATTACGGCTCTCCTGGGCGCAGCCATTGCGCTTGAGATTGGGGCGCTCATCGCTCTCACGCGAGGACCTGAATCCCATCAGACCCCAGAATGTCGTTCATGGTTGTGAATCCATATCTCTGGGGGCAGCGCGTATCGGCCAGATCTTGCCCGGTCAACTTCGAGCCCACCAGATACTCTTTGCCCAGCTTTTCCTGGCACCATGACAAGACCTCATCCATATGCGGAGTGGGCACGCCTGCTATCTCCGCGATACTGCGGATAACAACCAGGCCAAACGGGATATCTTCGGTCAGGAAGCGGTGACGGAAGTTTGGAACATACCGGCCATCTTCCGTCTGGATCATCGGGTGGGTGATGCCTTCATACGTTGCGTTCGTACGCAGCGCCGTCATCAGATTCGTTTTGTCGCTGATATCATGTCCGTAATAGGATACGTCCCATTCATACATGGGGATGACTTGCGAGAGGTCCACCTCGGGGTGCTCCGCCATAATCTGCCTGCTTATCTCGATCACTTCCGCGCTGACTTGGTTGAGGAGTTCCGCTGTGGCTTCGTCGATCCCCTGATAAAACAATGGCGGACGCTCGAGCGGTATTCCATCCCAGTCTTTCCAGCGTGCGTACATGATAGGAGGATGGCTATAGGCATTGAGTGATCTCAGAGTAATGCCAAGCAGGTGCCCCGAGACGGCAAGCTTTGGGGCCGCCCCCAGGAGACGCTGCACGCAGGCCAGGGGATTCGAGACCCGCGCCCTGGCGAAATCACCCTGGACCGCGCCTACGAGTTTGTCTTTGGTTCCGCAAATCCTCACTATTTTGCCAAATTCGACAATCCGGCATATCCAGGGCAGCGAGTCAAAATTCATTATCACGCAATTCTTCAGCCCGCGACCGAGCACTTCCCGCACTTCGAATTCAAAACCATTTTGGCCAGGCAGGCCAACGATAACGCATCCATTCTCGATGAAAGGTTCCAATGAGGTGAGGTACTTCCAATGCAGAAAGGCGGGAGCCGCAAGGATGATGATGTCACATCCGTCGGCCGCTTGCTTGGGATCGCTGGTGACAGTGAAGGATTGCGTTGTACAGGCAACCCAATCGGAAGCGCCATTCCTTACAGTAACCGTTAAACCGTCACTGTCCAGCGCCGTGTTCCATCGCTGAGCTCTGCCGGCGTCCTGGGTCAATACACGAACTTCGACGTTCGGTCGGGTGGAAACAAGTCCCGCCAGGGCATGAGCGCCGTTTCCTGTCCCGCAAATGAGAACTCGAATCAGATCATTCATGTCAGTGATGACCCCGCATTGTGCACTCTAGCTCGAAAACTGCTCGTTCCAGCCATGTCATCCAGAAGGGTCCTGCCATTTTGGAACTGCCGCTTTCGGCGGAGAACGCTTATATCACAAATCCGAACCTTATCAAACCCCTATTCCAGTTTGCCGGGGAATCACGGCTATTGCGTGCCCGATGTTATACCGATTTGATAATTGCATCCCATTGCATCCGTCAAAACTGTTGCCTTTTAAGGCAGGCGTCTATTGCCTTTCAGGGTACAAATATAGTAGTGTTGCCGGGCTTTAGTGGTGAGGCGCGGGATGAGTTATCCCGAAAATACAAAAAAGCGGGAATACACTTTAGGAATCTGGGCGCTTACCTTTGGCTACTTCCTTTCTTACGTGCCCTACAGCGGCTTGAGTAAAGCGATCACCTCCGGTCTTCTTACCGGAGGACGTCTCATTCCAGGATGTGAAATTCTTCCTGCCGCCGCCATCTCCACCGCCATTACTGTCCCCCTGTTCATTACCCTCATGGGATGGTGGTCATACGGCAGGAAACGCCGGGTACTTGGTTTGAATGTCATCTTTCCCCGGCGGCAGACGTTCATCTCCGGGATTGGGTTTGCCGCCATTATTCTTACCACCACTCTGGCTTACAGCTTCAGCGGCGTATCCATCATTCTGGCGCTGGTTTTGATGCGGGCCGGAACCTTGATTATGTCGCCGGTGATTGACCGGATTTTCCAGCGCCGGGTGCGGTGGTTTTCCTGGGTCGGCCTGATATTCAGCCTGTTGGCCCTCATCATCTCGTTCAGCAACATTGATGGCTACCAATTGACCCTGGCTGCCGTGTTGAACCTTGCGATCTATCTTGCCGGTTATGCTTTGCGCCTCTTCAGTATGACTGCGATAGCAAAAACGGGAAAAAAAGACGTGGCATACGGGTATTTTGTGGAAGAGCAGGCTGTTGCCATGGTTGCTTTGGTCCTGGTTCCGGCCCTGCTGGCCCTGACTGGCCGTGGCGAGATCGCCAACCAACTCCGCTTTGGCTTTGCTCATCTCTTCAGCGGCTTCCTGGCCCTGGCTGGATGGGCCATCGGATTCTTCTATGCCGTTCTTGGGATATTTCTTTCCTTCATCTATCTCGACCGCAGGGAAAACAGTTTTTGCATGCCTTTGTTTTCGTGTTCCAGCCTGCTTTCGGGCATTGTTGCCAGCTATCTTCTTATGTGGTGGGCACATGGGCCCACACCCAGCGGATTGCAAATCAGCGCGGCATTCCTGATCATAAC
>DATDGH010000355.1:0-17012 GCA_036522215.1 Candidatus Angelobacter sp.
GGTGATCGCTATACGGTCCAACCGCCGTTCCGCCGAGCCCAGCGTCAGATCCTGAAGTGGCGCTGACCAACCGCCCCACTTGATCATAGACATAAGCCCGATCAAAGGTGTGGTCAATGTCCTGGACACTCTGGGGCTGGCCATCGGCAAAATAGCCGAACGTGGAACCCATAAAGTTGGCACCGTTCTGGTCAACAACGGTGAAGTTAGAAACCTGCAGGCGGTTGTCGTAGCCGTAAGCTGTTCTGGCGCCATTGCCGTAATTGATCTGCTTGGGCGCTCCGAAGGCGCGGTATTGTGCGCCAGAAACATAAGTTGGAAATGTGTGATTCCCGGCGCCGGTCACCGCATTGAGTGAGCCAGCGGAGTCGTACTTGTAGGACACAGCAGCTCCATAGGGGTCGATAACGCTGGTGAGCATACCGGCCAGATTATAGGTGTAACTGATGGGGAAGGACTGGCCGGCAAGGTCGTTGAACTGCCTGGTTTCATTCAGCAACCGGCTCCAAGTGTCGTAGCTATAGCTGACGCTGCCTACCTTATCTGTCATGCTGGTGCGATTGCCGGCTGCATCATAGGTCAGGCTTACAGTAAGGTTGTTGGCCTGCGTACCGTCCGGCCTGGTGTAGGTTAGCTGCGTCACCTGATGCCGCCCGTTGTAGGAGAAATTCTGTATATTCCCTAACGGGTCAGTAATGCTCCGCACGGTGCCGTCGCTGTTGTAACTATAAGTAGTCGAACGACCAGATTTATATTCTGGTAGCTGCCGGCTGGCCAAGCGGCCAAAGCCATCGTATGAAAGAGTAGTGGTTTGGGATGTGCCGCTTGAGCCTTGCTGTTCCACGCTGCTGATCACTTGATCACGCACGTTGTACACGGTTGTGGTGGTCTTGTACACCGAACGGTCCGCATTCAACACTTCCGTCTTCACTGGCCTGCCGAAAATATCGTCTGTGGTCCGGATTTGCCTCCCTACTTCATCTGTGCTGGCGGTTACAAGCCCGCCGGCGCAGCCGCAGCCGGCATAGGAAATCTGGGAGCTTGAGAGGTCCTGGTTGGTGGCGACGGTCGGCCTTCCCGCCCAATCGTATTGCTGGAAGCGGAAGACCCATCCTGCTGCGTCATCACCTGCGGGAGTGTAGGTTGAATCCAATTCCGTGGGGTTGCTCTGCTGCACCTGACGCCGCATTACGTCGTAAACGAACTTATGGCCGCGGAAGCCACCGACGCTGCCCGGGAAGTTGCTAGCTGAGAGATAAACGCGGCCGGCGCCATCCAGAAGTTGAATGGAAGCTGCCATCAATCCGGGATCAAGCTGGGTTGTTGTCTGTACCTGGTTCATGGCAGCAAAATAAATGTAGCTGGTACTGGTGCCATCTATGTTGTTGACGCTGTCGTGGTAGGTCTGTTGCAAGAGACGGCCAACGGCATCGTAGGTGTATCTCTGTTGCGCTCCCTTGGGGTCCTGGGTCAGAGTAACCGCGCCGGTGTCGTAGTTGTATTGCGTGGTCGAAAGAAAGCCATCGGCATCAGTCAGCGAGGTGGCATAAGCCAACGTTTGACCGGGTGCGGTCCCGATGGAAAACGAATCGGAATAGCTCATCACGGTTTGGCGCCCTGCCGGGTCGGTTTGGGAGATCACGCTGCCGGCTGTGTTGTAGGCCATTGTGGACTGTAGAAATTGGCCAGTATTGAAGACATCGAAGTGCTGCGTTGTTGTGAGATTGCCGCGGCCAGTTACGAATCGAGATCCGAAGTTCGCATCGTCGTGCTGGACTACGGCGCCCTGGTCCAGCACCCCTTGGTCATACTGATAGCCGGCCTGGGAAACGAGGACGCCATTGCCATCAAATATCGAGGTCGTGGCCGGGAGACCCAGCACCCGCGCAGTCAGATAGAAAGAAGCCAGATTGTAGTCCGTGTGAGTGCGGCGCAAGACCGTCGTAGCGTCTGCGGCATATTCAGACGCGTCACTGGGCAGACTGCAGTTGACGCCGCTGGGCAGGGCGAACGTGGTGTAGGTGATGGTTGTGCGCCGATGGTTGCCGGCATCGTCTGTAACGTTCGTCTCAATCGGCCTCGGATTGAGCCGGTAGGCAAGAGATGGGTCGTCTTGCGTATAGGAGATCGTGGCGGTTTTCTTGGCTGCACCACCCGAAATCACCTGCGTTTGCTTGATCAGACCTCTCTGCCAGGTAGACGTACTGTAGGTTTCTTTGTACTGAGTGCCATCGGGCGCGGTCATCTGGCTTCCGGTCAAGTTGACGGGGTCAAAAACGAAGCTGGTCACCGCTTCGGTTCCGCTGTTCCAATTCTCGGCGAAATCACGGCGCTGGGTGAAGCGCGGGCTCCCAGTCTGAGCTGTGGAAGCATCCGCGGGCAGATCATACACGGTGTGGGCGAGTTCGTGGCCGTCTGCAGCGAAATGCTTCATCCGGAATATCTGTCCCCAGGACGTGTATTCGAAAGTGATGTAAGAAAGGTCATCCATCATCACCTGAGTCGGCACCGAGATGTTCTGTCCGTTTTGGACTCCGACGAGCGTCAGGCCGGGAAAATTCGTCTGCAGTGTCAAATTGCCATAGCTGAAAATTGCCCAATTGTGCTGCACACCATTCCAGTTCTGGGTGATGGACTGCAACAGGTTGAGCTGGCTGGCGTCGTAATTGAAAGTGACGGTGCGGCCGAGAGTATCTACGATGGTGCTGATGTGGCCGAAGCTGTTGTAATTGACGGTGATGAAGTTTCCATTCCTGTCCTTCACCTGAGTGCAGCGGAACTCGCCGACGGTCAACTGATAGCTGAGCTGGGCGCCATCCGGAGTGCGGGCCAGCAGTCCGGAAGGGCCATTGTCAACGACCTGTATGTAAGAAGAGTTTCCCGACTCGTAAATGTTGGAGGCGCCCACCTGACGCAACTCAGTGCGGGCGCCGGAGGGAAAGATGAGAAGGTACGCGTCTACCCCGACCAACGGATCATGGAATTTTGACTGGATCTTGGGAAAGCCCAGCTGAAAGCCTGGGCCAGGAAAACCATTGTCAGCGTTGAAGTCTATGGCTGAGCCAGTTTTTGTCCAGACGCTCAATGAGTTGTAACTGAGGGCAAGGTTCAGGTCCAGCCCGGCGCGGCCCGGGAGGCCAACCAACGGCAGACTCCAGTTGTAGTTGCCGGAAAGGAGGTCTTCGTCCGGCAAACCGGTGCGATTGCTGGGATCTACGCGGGGAGTCGAGAAATCAACCGGTGCGGCAGCATTGACTCTGATCGATACTGGGTTCGAGGTCGCGGTTAGCCCTGCGTTATCCGTCGCAACACTGGTCAAGGAGTAACTTCCCGCCGCCACGTTGCTCCAAGTGATGGTGTAAGGCGCAGTGGTTGCGACGCCAATCTGGGTACCTGAAGCAAAGAAGGCCACCCGGGTCACCGTCCCGTCACTGTCCGATGCGTTGGCGCTGATTGTAATAGTGGCAGGAGCGGTGAAGGTGGCCCCACTTGTTGGTGATGTAATGCTGGTTACGGGAGGGACGTCCGTTATGCAGGTCTGCGCCGCGGGGCTGTTGGTCAGCTCCACGGTTGAGGTTTCAAATTTCACATGGACCTGATGGGACAATCCGTCCTTGATGGCCGCGGGAGTTGGAATGCTGAAGCCATGCAGTCCGTTATCTCCGAGGAACTGGCCCACATCCGGCCGGGAGAGATTGGCGGGAAAGGTTCCAAGCAAGGTGCTTCCGTCATAGACCTCGACATTGATGGATGTGTTCAATCGGTTGCGGTCGGCGGCCCAGCCGTTGAACGAGGTACACCCCAGGTTGTCCACAAATCCGGTGTAGTTCGGGCTCGGCTGGCAGGTCTGCGCCGCAGGGCTGTTGGTCAGCTCCACGGTTGAGGTTTCAAATTTCACGTGGACCTGATGGGACAATCCGTCCTTGAGGGCCGGGGGAGTTGGAATGCTGAAGCCGTGCAGTCCGTTATCCCCGAGGAACTGGCCCACATCCGGCCGGGAGAGATTGGCGGGAAAGGTTCCAAGCAAGGTGCCTCCGTCATAGACCTCGACATTGATGGAAGTGTTCAATCGATTGCGGTCGGCGGCCCAGCCGTTGAACGAGGTACACCCCAGGTTGTCCACATACCCCTGGTATTGCTGGGCAAAAACGGTGGTTGACAGCAGCAGGATAAAAAAAATAATGCGTTTCATCTCTTATCTCCAAGAACACAGCTTCACGTAGACTTCAACAACACTCCGCGTAGGTCTCTGCACCGAATGGATCGACGTTTAGGCGCTTTGCTCGCCTGGTTGACTCATAGAAGGGTGCCCAGAGTCGGCCCTATCCCCCGGTACACGTAAGACCGGCTGGGCTGTTGGTGAGATCCACAGCGGACGTTTCGAAGTCGATATGCACCTCGTGGGTTTGTCCGTCCTGAAGGCTCGCCGGTGTGGAAATGCTGAAGCCGTGTATGCCGTTGTCGCCCAGGAATTGGCCCACATCCGGACGGGTGAGATTTGCCGGCACGATTGCGATCAAAGTACCGCTGTCGTAGACGCGAACATTGATCGATGTATTGAGGCGGTTGCGGTCGGCGGCCCAGCCGTTAATCGAATCACAACCCAGATGGTCCACATAACCTACATAGTTCGCCAGCGGCGCGCAGGTCAGGGAGTGGGGACTATTGGTGAGTTCCACGCCCGATTGTTCAAATCTCAAATGGACCTGATGTGGCCCACCATCTTGCAAAGCCGGCGGAGTGGGAATGTTGAAACCGTGCATGCCGTTGTCACCCAGGAAGCTGCCCACATCGGGACGGGAAAGCTTGGCTTTCGTCGTCATGAGCAACAAGTTCCCGTCGTAGATCTCAACATTGATGGAATTATTCAAGCGGTTCCGGTCAGCGGCCCAGCCATAAATCGAGTCACAGCCCTGGTGGTCAACGTATCCGACATAATTCGGCGGAGCGACACTGAAGGTGAGTCCGCCTGAAGTCCCCATAGGAGAAACCGCCTGGACGCTGTAAGATCCCGGCGCTGCCGCAGCATCAACGGCTATAGTCGCTGTGACCTGAGAGGCCGAGGCGTTGATTCCACTCACCGTGATGCCGTTCGATGGAGTGAAGATTAACCCAGACACCGTCCCTAGATTTTGGCCGGTCAAGGTGAAGGTAAATGCGCTGCCGGGAGACGCAGCACTGGGAGACAACGCAGAAAGCGAAGGCACTCCTCCCGCCACAAGAATAAAAATGAGATTAGACCATCCGTTTGCTCCACCTACTTGAATAGCGTAGTCCCCATTAGGCATAGAGGCGGAGACAGATGCCGTGGCCGTGACCTGCGTGCTGGTGGAGCTGATATTGGTAAAAGTTACGCCCAGAGGGGCCTCGAGAACAATGCTCGAAACGTTGTCCACTCCACAGCCAAGGATGGTGAGCGGAAACGTGCCCGGTGCAAACGTGCGCGGCGCGGTATCTCCAATCACAGGCACGGACGCATCAATCGGAAAAGGAAGGCTGTTGGAAGTCCCATTTGGAGTTGTCACCGATACACTGTAAGAACCGGGCGTAGCTCCACAGGCTTTAAGTGCTCCCACCAGTCTGGTCCCATCCTGAGAAACTTGAACACTGGTAGCGACAATCGAAGACGCGCCGGGGAGGCTGAACGTGACTGAACCGTTGGGTGCGCCTGTGAGATTACTCCCGGTAATCACCAGGGCGACGCCATCGGAGGACCTGGTGGTGCTGGTCGGCGAGATAGAAGCGATGGAGGGAGTTTGTGCGCTCACGGTGATGGCAACGAGCACAGCTAAGGTTCCGATCAAGTATGGCTTCTTCATAGTGGGTTCTCCCGTCATAGTCACTGGGTTGAGCTCGCGAAATGTTACAAAGATTCTTGCGGAAATTTTCAAGAGGAATGCGTGCTTCAAACCGTACTGAATATGGAAGAGGAAAATGGAAAATGGGAGGACTGTCCAGAAAGTTCAGCGCGTCACTGTGAAGCTGTAAGGACGCAGCTCTAGGGTTTGACCGTGATCGTTTCTAGCGAAGAGTGTGACTACATAGTCGCCTTTATCAAACAGGTGTGCTGGAAGACTCACGATTACCGCCCGTCCGCCGTTTTGAATTGGTTGGCTTTTGAGCGCCTTTATGCGGCGGATCTCTGCGCCCTCGGCAGTACGAATGACCAGATCGTAGACAGAGTACTGGTCCTCTTCCAGGCCAAGCACCAATACTACAGAAGAAGCAATACGTGGTATGGCCAGAAGATGACCTTGCGGCTTACCAATTTCCCGTACCAGACCTGGGGACAGCAGAATCGAAACCGTCTCTCCCGTTGCCGGCGGCCACCATTCGCTGTCTCCTTTCGTAGCGCCAGAGAGCTTAATTTGTTCCTGAAGCTCTTGCACTTGACGCTGAAGCTCAATCTGGGCCGATTGGGATTTGCCTAGTTCCTGGCGCAGATTGCGGTTTTGTAGCGTCAGGAAAACCAAGAGCGCAGCGAGAATTGCAACCACAGCCGTAGCGGCGACCGCCGTCTGCATGATCAAACGCTGCCGCGGAAACCCAGTCTGAACGCCTCTTTCAACTCCTGGTCCTGTCTCTTGTTGGCGGAGCGCGGTCCGCAAAGTTGTGGCAAACTCCAGCCGTTTGCGTTTTTGTGGAGAAGCCAGAAAATAGCTCTCAAACTGCTGGCGCTGGTTGGGGGAAAGACCTCCGCGCACGTAGGTATCAACCAGATCATCTTCAGCGGCGCTGAGTGTGCGCAGGACTTCGGGTGTCGTGAAATACTCCTGTTCCAGGCGTTCCCGTTCGCTCTCCGGGAGGTCGCCCAAGAGATAGCGCAGCAAGAGTTCTTTGTTCTCAGTGGTCAAAATGGCTCCTGCGGGTGCTCTTTTTTCTTGATCCTGTGCAGCACTTCTCAAAACACTGTTCAAGTTTTTGCCGGATCCGGGACATTCTGGTCCTTAGATTAGCCCAACTCAATCCAGATTCCACCGCTACTCTCTGCCGGTGTTTGTCGAGTTCGCCGCATTCGTCGGGGTAGTAGCGGTAAAGCAACTCGCGGTCATCGGGCATCAGGGTGGCCATACACCTGCGCAAACATTCCAGCTTCTTCCCCATATCAATGCGGCTCACAATCGTGCCTTCGGGATCGCCATCTCTGCTCGCGAGCTCTCTACCGATGTCTGCCAGGTCGCTCCGTATTGCCGCCCTGTGCTCCGCTTCCCGGCGCACATGCCGGGCAACGCCGAAAGCGTACTCCATGACATTGACTATTGGCTGTCCGTCTGGCTTCTTCGCAATCCTGTCCAGTGTTTCATCCGCAAGCTGATCCGCCTCCGCGCAGTGGTTGTGCTCGAAGTAGGTCAAAAGCGCCAGCCGCAGGTGGTTGTAGGCATCCCAGGCGCGTGCTGCATCGGGATGCAGACGGCCAAGGAGCCGTCTAAAATCCTCCGAACTTACGTCGAGCTTCCTGCGTGTAACGGCGTCGCTGGACATGGGATTGCCAAGGTCCTTAACGGTGAGTAGCTATGTCAGCAGGAGATTGCCATTCTCCTTGAATGACGAACGCCGCCCAGTTATATGGATGTTTCCATGTTTTGTTTTTCCACATCTGCAACTGCGCCCGACGCAAGGCCGCGGCAGGTTCCAGCCCGTCCACCAGCATTGCCTTGTAGAATCGCCTCATCAGTTCCGAGGTTGCCGCATCATCCACGCTCCATAGGCTGGCCATGACGCGGCTGGCGCCGGCATACATGAACCCCCGCGTTAGCCCGATCAACCCCTCGCCTTTGATTTCTTTTCCTAACGCGGTCTTACACGCGCTCAGGACGACTAGATCGACAGGCAGGTTCAGATTATAGATGTCTCCCAGATCGAGAAAGCCGTCCTGTGGTTGCCCGCCAGGGTAAACCATTGCCAAAACCAAGCCGGATGCCTCGGGATACTTCTCATCCAGCAAGGCATGGGTGGCGAAATGTACGACACGATACTTCCCCAGTTCGGGGCTGGTAGCCATGGCACGGCTAGCCTTGAAGCCGAGCGCAATCAGCCTCTGATCCGGTCGTGTCACTGCAGTAATGGCTCTGGCTTCTTCGTGCGAGAAGGGCAGCCGGGGCAGGTAGTTCCAGCCCGCATCATGGACTGAGCGGGACAATCCTCTGCTAGAAGACGCTGAGGACTGTTCCTGCCTCTTGGCTGCCGTGCGTACGGGGAGTGGGTGTTCCACTCTCACACGGGAATCGAAACGGGTGAAAACTGGATCAGCCAGAACAGCTATCACTCTAGTTTCATTCCTGGGGTCAGGTGGTCTCTGGCGAAGGGCCTTGATCACTGACGCTGATGGTGAGTACACCATTTCATGGGTGACCATGAGCGGCTGTATGGAGCTGTTCGGATCCGGGAGGACGGCAAAGGGAATATATTGCAGGGCTCCATCACCGACGATGAGCAAACGCTTTGCTTGAAGCTGGGAAGCAATTGGTCCCAGAATCATGCGGCTCAAGGCAGATGCTTTTGTCCAAAACGCTTTCTCGGACTGATTGGGTTGCGCACCCTCCTGCGGCGCTGCTCTACCCCTGGCGCTTCCGGGCTCTGCGCTCAGCAGTTGGTACACGCGGCGAGCAAGAGCTTCGATGGTGGCCCTCTTGGGCAGTTCGTAGCCGCTCAGAGAATTGGAGGTGAGCACCCAGACGTAGCTTCGCTCCTCACCCAGGGAATATTCCAGGAGCAGAGTGTCGTCATCTAACAGTTGCTCGGTTTCTTTCGCAGTGACCGGTTGCGGGTGAGTCAGGGCAGCATAGACTGGGCTGGCCGCACGGATTCTGCCTTGCAGTTCGTCATATTGATTCCGAAGATCGGAGATTTCCTTTTCTACCTCTGCGACCTGCTTTTCATTAGGGTGCTCGGCGGTAAGCAATCTTATCCGGCGATCCGACTTGGCTTTGAGTGATTCCTGCAACGAGCGCTCGCTCCCACGCAATTCCGGATCTACGCCTTGGCGAATATCAACGCGAGCCTCGGCCAACATCTCCAGCAAGGACCGGGCGCGCCAGCGTTCGGCTATGTGAAAGGCAAGATCAGGCTTCTTCTCCGACATCAATAGATCTATGTAGTCCGTGAAATAGCTTGAATGACTGGCGCGGAAGTTGGATCGCGTCTCCTCCGCGCCGCCCAGGTGTGCGATTTGACTCTCGAAAGCATTCAGCGCCTGCTCGTATAGCTGTCCCGCAGGATCTGATTGCCCTTTATGTCGCATCACCCCAGCTAGAGAAGCCAGGGACTCGGCGTGCTCCTTGCTTTCCGGGGCCAGTTTGGCTCGAATTGCCAGTGCTTGGCGGTAGTACTTCTCCGCCTTCGCAGCATCCAGTCGATCCCTGGCTACGTCTGCGAGATTGTTATAGCATTCGGCGGTAGTCAAGCTCTCTGGAGCAAGTTTCTGCACGATGTCAAGGGCTCGACGATAGTATTCTTCCGCCTTTACCGGGTCTCCGTAACCTCGCGCCACATCCCCCAGATCAATGAAACTTTCAGCAACGTCAAGGCTGCCAGGCGCCAGTCTTTGCCTAATCTCCAGCGCTTGGCGCAGGTATTTCTTTGCCTTCGCCGCGTCTCCTTGTTTCCTGGCGGCCACCCCAAGATTGGAGAGAACTGAGGCAACGTCAAGACTCCTGGGCGCCAATCTTTCCAGAATTGTCAATGCCTGATGGTTATACTCTACCGCCTTCGCCAGATCTCCTCGGTGTGCCGCAACGTCCCCGAGGTCGTTGACGATGCTGGCTACATCAACACTCTGCGGGGCCAGTTTTTGCTGGATTTCCAAGGCTTGGCGGTAATACTCTTCTGCCTTCGCCAAATCTCCTCGATCAGAGACCACATTCCCGAGGTTGGCGAAAATGTGGGCAACGTCAAGGCTGTAGGGCGTAGCCTTTTGTTGGATATCCAGAGATTGGTGGAGATACTGCTCTGCCTTTGCCAAATCTCCTCGGTCACGGGCGACAATTCCGAGATTCTCCATCGTCCCGCCAACGGCGGGACTGCCAGGAACCAACCTCTCCTGAATAGTCAAAGCATGGCTATAATATTCCTCTGCTTTTGTCAGATCTCCCCGCCGCCAGGCTACAATCCCCAGACAGCTCAAGCTGTCAGCCAAGTTGAGACTGTCAGGTGCAAGTTTTTGTCTGATATCCAGAGCTTGGTGATAATAGTCGTCCGCCTTCGCCAGATCTCCTCGAGACAAGGCTACATTTCCGAGATTCTGTAAGCTGATGGCAACGTCAAGGCTTTCGGGTGCAAGTTTCTGCCTGATATCCAGCGCTTGGTGATGGTATTCGTCCGCCTTTGTCAACTCTCCTCGCTCCCGGGCTATGTTCCCGAGATTATTGAGGACGCTAGAAACGTCCAGGCCGCCGGGAGCCAGTCGTTGTTCAATCTCCAGGTCGTGACGGAAATATTCCTCCGCCTTCGCCAGATCTCCCCGCTCTGAGGCTAGAATCCCGAGATTGTTGAAAGTGGAACCAACTTGTAGACTGCCCGGCGCCAGCCTTTGCCCGATCTCCAGCGCCTGGAGGTAATATCCCTCTGCCTTCGCCAGGTCTCCTCGTTCCCACGCTATAGTCCCGAGATCGTTGAGAGTGGACCCCACTCGCATGCCCTCAGGCGCCAGCTTTTGCCCGATTTCCAGCGCCTGATGGTAATATTGCTTCGCCTTCGTCCAATTGCTCCGCCGCCCATACGTGCCGGCCCAAGAACGAAGCAACAGCCACGCGACAGCCGGGTTGGCGTTCAGAGCCAGGGTACTGGCTCGCTGGTAGACCCGATCAACGCTATCCCATTGACGTGCCTCCGCCAGCAATGCTCCTGCTCGGGACAGCAGCCAGAGCTCAAGCTCGGGAAGCTGAAGGCCTTCCGCCGCGGTTGCCGCCTGCATCCAATATTCTGCGGCTTCGGTGGCTTTTCCCTCGCTGGCGAGATCTTGTCCCTTACGGTACCTGGACTGCAGTTCCTCAGGCAATTGCGGCCTTGTTGCAAGTCCCCATTTTCCTAGCCCGATCGTCCAAACCTGTTTCGTTGCACCTCTCAGCCCTTCGAGCGTCACCCTCCCACGAGGGCTCTGCTCAATTATCACGGCAGTAATGTCGAATGGGGAGTTGACTTCCCCATGCTCATTTCCACGCGCCCAAGTAACGATGATGTCTCCTTGGCGCAGTCCAGCCTGTTCACCGGCAGAACCCTTGGTAACTTCTTCAACAATGACTCCTTTTTTGGAGTCTTCCATAGGCAAGGAGTTGCCGGGCAAACTAACAGCCAACAGCAACACGACGCCGATTGCCAATCGAGTGTTCATACGATTCATGACCGAACGTCTAACCAGTCCGTCAGAGAAGTGCGCTATCTCCGTTTACGCCGCTTTCCCTTTCCGGCAACACGCTCGCTGGAATTTTACTCGAAACGCCCCATAGATGTTTTTAAGTGCTTCTTATAAACCAATATTGGGATTGAGGGGGCGTTCCCGAATTAAAATCTCACTATTCTGTAGCGCCGGATCCTTGTGTTCAGTGCGGATAATTAAAGAGTCGCGAACAGGTGGCTCCCCGGGCAAGAGCGCACCGGATATATCGTTGACCTCACCGACGATGGCGCTGGTCGTCTCCCCTTGTGCCCAGGCAACGATCGCAACCGAGTGCAAGACCGCAAGCACGTCGAATCCGAAACAGTGTTGAGTCGGTAGCAAAACGGGAAATTGTTGTCTTAATTCTAAAAATATCAAAATCTTTGGAATGGCAAAATGGTGTCGTGATTCCACGCTTTCAGGCGCCGAGATGAAAGCAAAGTCTCGCCACGAAACCGAAACGTAACACCGCGGGTCTCAATCCCGCAGCGCCTGGAGTGGATTGGTTCTGGCGGCCCGCCAGGCTGGCAGGAAACAGGCTGCCAGGGAAATGGCTACCATCGCCAGGATGGCTGTGCCAAAGGCTGCTGGATCGCGAGGATTTACCCGGTACAACAGGCGGCCAAGCGCGATGAAGCGAGTCAGGACTACGGCTGCAATCGCGCCGAGCAAAATGCCGCCCAGCGACAAAACCAGGCCGCGGGTCATTACCACTCGAAACAAATTGGATGCGCCTGCGCCCAGCGCCATCCGCAGTCCTAATTCTCGCTTGCTTTGCGAGACGGAGTACGCGAGGACTCCGTACACTCCAACGGCCGCCAGTAATAACGCGATGCCTCCGAAGATGGTGAGCAGGGCAACAACAATCTGTTGCGTCGCCAGGGCCGTGAGGTTCATGTGGTCCCGCATGGTGATCACTTCCTCCAGTCCCAATCCGGGATCGAGGGAATGAATCTCCTGAGACAACGCAGAGTCCAAGGTCCCCGGCGCCTGGGCGGTTCGCATCACCAGGTCCGCATTGACGCCTGGAATCTGTCCCATACAGACATAGAGAAAAGGTTTCGTCCCTTCCACGAAACTCGAGTACCTGGAATTCCTGGCTACACCCACCACGTGCAGCCACTGGTCGTTCAGTTGAATTCGCTTGCCCACCGGATCAGCGCCGTACCAGTATTTCGCGACCATCTGTTCATTCACAATTACCGCGGGAACGGTGGTCTCATTGTCGCTGCGGCTGAACTCGCGCCCGGAAAGAATTGGGATTTCCATGGTGGCAAAGTAGCCGGGACCTACCTGGTTGTAGTCCACCGTAGGCCGCTCGTCGGGCGCGGGTTGATAGCCATCCACGGAGATGGGCGCGGAAAAATAACCGGCATAGCTGAAGGGCCGGACTTTCTCCCAGGCTGCCGACTGGACTCCGGGCAAGGCCTGGACGCGCTCCAGAAGGTCGTCGCGAAAACGTTTGGCGCGCGGGGCATCGTAGCCCGCGCCAACCAGGTCGAAGTGCGTAGCGACCACGTTGTCCGTAGCAAAACCGGGATCAGCGGTCCGCAAGCGCTGTAAGCTCCGCATCAACAGAGTCCCGCCGACCAGCAGAACGAAGCTGAGCGCGACCTGGACCAGAACCATAGTGGAACGGACGCGCGATTTTGCGCGGCTCCCGAATGAGGTGGCGGATTCGGCTTTCAGGGCGCCAGCAATATCCAAACGGCTGGTCTGGAACGCAGGAACCAGAGCGAACATCAGGGTCGAGACTACACATACGCCCGCGCTGAATGCGAGTACGCGCCAGTCCATGTGGCCCGACAGATTGGTAGCGATCACTGACGACAGCGGGAAGACAATCGCGAGCAGATTGCGGCAGAAGTAGGCGACTGCGAGTCCACCGGCGCCGGCAAGCAGGGAAAGTATCAGCCCCTCGGTCAGCAGTTGCCGCAACAACCTGCCACGCCTGCAGCCCACGGCCATGCGCACGGTCATCTCATGCTGGCGGGCCAGAGACCTGACCAGCAGCAGGCCGCTGACGTTGGCACAGGCGATCAGGAGCACAAAAAATACGGCCACCAGGGAAATTTCCAGAGTAGGCGCGAGTGTGCCGGCCTGGTTGAATGGGGTCTTCCACAAGGGGAAGAGCTTGGCCCCGCGTCCGCGGTTGGTTGCGGGATATTCGCTTTCCAGCCGTTTGGTGATCGCCGAAATCTCGGCCTGCGCCTGCTCGATGGTTACGCCAGGGTTGAGCCGGGCGAAGCCTTCAATCCAGGCGCCGCCGCGGTCTTCCAGTTGGTAGACGCCTCCGGTAAATTTTTCCTGCATGGATACGGGCACCCAGAACTGCATGGGGTATCCCACAAACGTGCCGTAAAACCCCTCCGGCGCCACGCCGACGATAGTGTGGGGCACGCCATTGAGCATTTGTTTTTTGCCGATGATCTCGGGATCGGCGTGGAACCGTTCTTTCCACAACCAGTAACTGATTACGGTGACAGGATGGCCATTCCGTCCCCAATCCTCATCTGAGGTGAACCCCCGGCCCAGGAATGGATGGATTCCCAGGGCTGCAAAATAATTCGAGGAAACCACGCTGCCGGTTGCGTGTTCGGCCCGGTCGCCAATGTTCAGTGTTGTTCCCGTGATGCGGTCCACGATGAACCAGTCCATCAAGGTGCTGCTTCTGCGAAAATCCAGAAGATCAGGCCAGGAAAGGTCAGTGTAGCAACAGCCGAGCCAGCCTTTGTCAAAGCCACCCTTTTCGGTCCCAGTAATCGCGACCATCCTTTCCTGGTGAGCTACGGCAGGAAAGGGGCGGAACAGGACGCCTTCGATCCAACTGACAACCGCGGCAGTCGCGCCGATTCCCACCGTCAGGCAAAGAACGGTAAGGATGGAAAAACCGGGATTGCGGCGAAGGATGCGGCAGCCAAAGCGTAAATCTTGAACAGAATTTCCGACAAAGTTGACGTGGCGGGCTTGGCGGCACTCCTCCTTGATCTGTTGCATCCCGTCCAGCGAGCGCAGGGCGGCGTAGCGGGCTTCTTCCCGGCTCATGCCCTGGGCGGCGTATTCATCGATCTGCTGTTGCAGATGGAATTGAATCTCGTCGTCGAGCTCCCGGTCAGCCTGATTTTTGCGAAACAACGAACGGAAGCGGAGCAATAATCTATGATGCCAGCGCATGGAGGGCCTCCAAGCTCTCCTGTCAATAACTGACAAGACCTGGATAGTTTAGACTCCTGTCAACGGTTAAGGGAACCAGAAAAATATGGAAAAATTTTGCCGACGGACCGCCCTGGCGGCCAGGCTCCTGATAAGTCAGGCGCTCTCTCTGGAAACTCGGTGTAAGACAGGAAGAGTTACGAAAGAACGCCTTGACGCGGCATGGCAAGGGACAGATCCTCGGGGTCCCTCGACTCCGCCCTCGCTCCTAACGTCGCTCGTTCTGCGCTCGGGATGACAGGACTTGGATTTATTGACTCGCCTGAGTTTCTGGTTCACGTAAGCGCCCCCCAGGGCGCTTGGCACTGATACAAATCTTGCTGCGCAAAGTGCATTTTTTTCCCGCAACCTGTGAAGTCGCGCCCTTCAAAACCTGGTTTTGAAATACGCTTACTTGTTGGCCGAGCGGAATTGAGAAAGCAGGCCCTCGACATAGAAGACAACGGCGTGCCTGTCGTCGGCGGTCATGCTCTTCAGGCGCGTTCCGAGCAGCGCCTGCGGGTCTTTGCTGGAAGACAAGCGGGTGAGCAGAGTCGAGCCATCCGAGAGTTTCTTCTTTCCATCTTCATCATGGCACGTGCCACACTTCCCGGCGAAGAGGCGACGGCCTTGCTCGCGGATGGCATTGTCGTCAGGTGTGACCGGCGATTCGGAGTACGAGCGTGCTATCAGGAGCACGGCGGCAGTGAACGCAATGATCAAACCCGCCTTCATAAGCTTAGTCTATGCCTTTGACGGCCACCTGCGTGCATAGACTGGGTTCCGGGCAAAAGGTAAGCGCAGGTTCAGGGGCCAGTCACCAGCGGCAGTTCGATGAAGCTTGCCTGTTGTGCCGAGTGATAAATCCGCTGCACCGCTTTTTTGTAATCGTCTGGCCTGGCCCAGAAGATGTTGGGCACAAAGGTCTGGGGATTGCGATCGTAGAGCGGGAACCAGCTCGACTGGACCTGCACCATGATCCGATGTCCCGGCAGAAACACATGGTTCGCCGTGGGCAGCGCGAACTTATAAAGAAGAGGCTGGCCGGAGGCTATAGCTTTGGGAGTTTCCAGGCTTTCGCGGTAGCGCCCACGAAAAATGTCCGCGGAGACCATCAATTGATATCCGCCCATTTTGGCATCACCCGCGACTTCATCGGGATAGACGTCAATCAGCTTGACCACCCAGTCAGAGTCGCTGCCGCTGGTTGAGGCCACCAGGTTGGCAACCGGCTCGCCACTGATCTTCGTCGGCGCACTCAAAACGTCAGAGACGAACACCACAACATCCGGCCGGCCTGATGCCTCGCGCTGATCGTCGACGAGCCACAGCGGCCAGGTCATGCCGTTGTCGTAGCCCACGGGCTGAATGGGACGCGCGCGGAATGGAACAGGCTTGGCGGGGTCAGAGACGTACTCTTCAAAGGCAGAGTCGTCGGCATTGGGGGCAGAGAAACTTAACTTGAGACCTGCGCTCAGATAGAGCGGCGTAGGCTTGACGGCGCAGCCGCTCTCACAACCGGCGGGCCAGGCAGACAAATGACGCCACACATTGGCGCCGGTTTCAAAGGCTGTGACCGGTGAAACCTTGAGATCGGGCGCATTGTCTTTGAGGTAATGATCCAGAAATGGCCGCAGGATCTCCCGCCGGAAATAAAGGCCGGTATCGCTGTTGAATTTTAAGGCACCCAGGGTGCTGCCGTCGGCGATTTCCTGTCCGTGATGCCAGGGGCCCATTACCAGAAACACTTTGTTATTGTCTGTGTCTTTCGGCTTGATTGCCTTGTAGACGGCGATAGCACCGTAAATATCTTCCTGGTCCCAGAGGCTGTCCACCAGCATGACAGGTACTCTCAAGGGTTGGTTGGCAAGAATCTTGTCTACGGCCTGATCACGCCAGAAAGAATCGTAGCTGGGATGGGCCAGCAGCTTGCGCCAGAAGCCGACCTGCTCCAGGCCGTGACTGCGTCCGAGCTCGCCCGCTGATTCGGCACGCATAAACAGATCGTAGTCGTCAAAATTGCTGGTCCACCACTTAGCTTCATTCTTGCGCGTAGCGTCCTGTTCATAGATGTAAGCCATGTTTTGCTCGCGAAACGCGCCGTTGTGAAACCAGTCGTCGCCCATCCAGCCGTCCACCATGGGATTCATGGGCACCGAAACCTTGAGGGCGGGATGGGGATTGATGAGGGCCATCAGGGGCAGGAAGCCGTCGTAGGAGATGCCCAGGATGCCGACCCTCCCGTTGGTCTCCGGGATGTTGTGAATGAGCCAGTCGATGGAATCGTAGGTGTCGGTCGCCTCGTCGACCGGGGTCGGATTCTGCGGCCCGTGGAGGGGGCGGTTCATCACGTAGTCGCCCTCGGACCCGTATTTGCCGCGGATGTCTTCGATGACCCGGATGTAGCCGCCGGCGAGAATCACGTCGGTGGCGTTGTCATAGCCGT
>DATDGH010000356.1:0-2621 GCA_036522215.1 Candidatus Angelobacter sp.
ATTGGCGCGGAAACTGGGCTTTACCGTGACGGCGATTGCAATGCTCACGCTGGGCATGGGCGCGAGCGCGGCGATCTTTGGATTTGTGGACGCTGCTCTGATCCAGCCCTTGCCATATGCCGAGCCGAATCAACTGGTCGCCTTAGACGAGAGCGGGACTGCGTCTGCGCGGGCGAATCTTTCGTACGACGACTATCAGGACTGGAAGGTAATGAACAGATCGCTGGCCTCGCTGGACGTCTACACAGGGATGGGTTACCTGTTGCGCATGGGATCAGTGTCAGAGCCGGTTTCCGGGGTGCGGGTGAGCGACGGGTTTTTCCGCACGCTGGGGGTGCAGCCGATGCTGGGCCGCGACTTTGGGACGGGCGAAGACCGTCCGGGCCAGGCGAAGGTGGTGATGCTCACCTATGGCGCGTGGCAAAGGCGGTTTGGCGGGCGCAACGATGTGGTGGGGCAGTCCGTGAGTCTGAGTGGCGACCCGTATACGATCATCGGGATTCTGCCGCAGAGCTTCGCGTTTGCGCCCCAGGCCGGGGCGGAATTTTGGGCGCCGCTATTGGACAGGTCTAATTGCGAACAGCGAAGGAGCTGCCACAATCTTGATGGTGTGGGGCGGCTTCGCGATGGGGTGACAGTGCGCGCGGCGCTCGCGGATCTGAAACGCGTGGCGGCGGAGCTGGCGGTCCAGTATCCGGTATCGAATCAGGGCCGGGGCGCAATGGTACAGCCATTGTCAGAGGAAATCGTTGGCGGCCTGCGGCCAATTTTACTCACTCTGCTTGCTGGTGTGGGATTGTTGCTTCTCATCGCGTGCGTAAATGTAGCGAGCCTTGTGCTGGTGCGATCAGAGAGTAGAAGACGGGAGATCGCGGTTCGCGCCGCCATAGGGGCAACGTCCGCCCGGCTTGTCCGGCAGTTTGTAACCGAAGGCTTGTTGGTGTCAGGACTGGGGTGCGTGTGTGCCGTATTCTTTGCCGGCTGGATGATGGTCGTACTGCGGCGGCTGGTTCCGCGGACCGTGGCTGAAGGGATGCCATTTCTACGAGATGCAGGTCTCAATACACATACCAGCTTTTTCATGGGGGGCGTAGCGCTATTGGCCGCGCTGCTGCTTGCCGGAATCTCGACGATGCGGTTTTCGGCTGCTAATCTCCATGACAGCTTGAGCCAAGGCGGACGTACTGCCGCGGGCCGCGTGTGGCGGCGGTTGGGCGCGAACCTGGTCGCGGTGGAGCTGGCCATCGCCGTTGTGCTGCTTGGTGGAGCAGGTTTGCTGGGAAAGAGCCTTTATCAATTGTTGCGTGTGGATCTTGGATTTAGACCTGAGCATCTGGCTGCTGTGAATGTGATGCTTCCCCAGAACGCGTATCAAAACGCAGAACAACTCGTTGCGCTTTATGACGAACTACAGCGCAAAATCGGCGAGTTACCCGGGGTGGAGTCAGTGGGTATCACCACCAACGGACTTCCGGTAGGATGCTTTTGCAACACTGATTGGATTCGCATTGCGGGGAAGCCCTTCCACGGCGAGCACAACGACGTGATGCAGCGGGACATCAGCCCAGAGTTCATGACGACATTGCAGGCGAAATTGGTGCGCGGCCGCATGCTGATGGAATCCGATGACGCGCGCCACCCGAGGGTGATTCTGATCAACGAGACGCTCGCGCGAAAATACTTTCCCGGCGAGGATCCAATCGGAAAGATGATCGGGAATCCAAGTCTGGATTCGGGATCGATGCGGCAGGTCGTGGGAGTGATCGCAGATGTGCGTGAGGCCGCACTCGATGACAATCCGCTGCCAGCCGAATACTTTTCAATGAGACAGGAGCCGGACAATTTCATTGCCGTCGTGGTACGCACGGCGCAGGACGAAAGGGCGCTCCTTCCGCAACTGGAGCGGACAATTCACCAAACCCATGCCAGCTTCGGAGTTTATGATGAAACCACCATGGCAGACCGCATTGCGGCCTCACCAGTGGCCCGGCTGCACCAGTTTTCGGCATGGCTGGTGGGAGGATTCGCAGGGCTGGCGCTCATTTTGGGGGTGGTTGGGCTGTACGGGGTGGTGGCGTTTTCGGTAAGCCAGAGGACGCGGGAGATTGGCGTCCGGATGGCGCTGGGTGCACAGCGCAGCGCTGTGTATCGGTTGATTTTCAAAGAAGCAGCCTGGCTGACCGGGCTTGGGATTGCCGCAGGGCTGGTCTTCTCTATTACCGCAGGAACCCTTATCCGTACTCTGCTGTTTCGAGTGCAGCCCTGGGATGCTTCGACACTGGTGGGCGTGACCAGCCTGTTGGGAGTTGCAGCACTCTTGGCGAGTTACGTTCCGGCGCGCAAAGCGGCTCAAGTAAATCCGATCGAGGCCCTGCGGACGGAATAGGCGGCTTCTATTTCCAGAATTACATGGACAGTGCTGCCTGGGAAGAGTTTGCTGTCATAATACTGTCACTTTTTGCAAAAGCCCAATGTTTTTCATGTACTTGCTGTTTTGGGCTGGGGCCGGGATTGTTACTACAAAGTAAATAGCAATTGGCATGTGGCCATTAGCGAACCGCTCGAATCGCCGCCGACGAAGGGGGAGCTGGCGTCACAGGAGTGACGTGCTTATGTGAGAT
>DATDGH010000357.1:0-2493 GCA_036522215.1 Candidatus Angelobacter sp.
ATCATCGTCAACGTATCAAGCTGAAGAAAATGAAAAGGAGACAAGACAATGGAAGGCAATAAAAAGCTAGAACTGCGAGTTCCCAGCAGCTTGGTCGAGCTTGATGGGAACCATGCCCCCACGGACCCGAGCCGTCGGCAATTCATGAACCAGGCACTGGCTGTATCGGCAGGAGTTGCGCTTTCCGGCTTGGTTCCTCATCTGAAATCAGCCCCGCTGGCCCCAGCCTCGCTGAGTCCGATTCCGCTACAGGGGGCTGGATGCACGGTAGTGATCGGACAGGAATTGCAAAATCCTGGCCAAATCACCCCCCAAAGCAGTCAGGGAGACCACAAGCTTCTGCAGGCGGTGTTGCGCGTACACGGGGAAGACCGCCAGGTTTCCTATCTGGACGTAAACGGGACTGCGGGAACGAACGCTCCGACGTGTAACACATTAAAGCTGCGCGCTTACGAAGGGTTCAGCGGCACGACCACAGATCCGGCGCACAGGGTAACCAAGGTAGGGGTTTTCAATCCTGGCCCGACGTTCCGCGCTGCAGTGGGCGACACTCTTCAGGTTGCGGTGCTCAACCACATTAGTCCGCAGGAATTCCCGGAAACGGCTAATGGGACGTGCGATCAGACTAGGAGCAACACGGGAACGCCGATCTACCCTGGCCAGCCGCCCAAGCCCCCATGCCCGGACAGCCCTCCGGACTGTTTCCGTGGATCAAACGCCACAAACGTGCACTGGCATGGGACCCACGTCAGCCCCAATGCGTTCTCCGATAACGTTTTGGTGGAAATAGTCCCTGACCTTAAAGCTACCGCTGCAGATTGCCAGCCCTGGTTTACGAGCGTTGCCTGCAAGGACTATCCCAATCCGCAAGCCTGGAAGCACCTTGAGCAAGCAGCACAGCAACAATTAAATAAGCTATTTCAAAAGAACCTGCAGTCCCTGGAGAAGCTCGACGCGGTGCAGCCGGAAAAGAACGATGCCACGCTGCACAAGAGGCAGGCACAGCAGAACCAGCACCTGATTGAATACGATGAATTTCCTCAGTATTGGTCGGGTTGTTTCCCTTATTGCATCCGGCCGCCGAAGTATGTACCGCCGCCGCCTCTTTCCCGAACGGCCTGCCCTCCCTACCCTGAGCCGAAGCCCAAGTTTGTGATGGGCCAGGCGCCGGGCACGCATTGGTACCACGCCCATAAACACGGTTCCACCTCCATTCAGAGTCTCAACGGAATGGCTGGGGCGCTGATCCTGACGGACGATGGCTATGACGGCAAGTTGCGGACGATCATGCCGTTGGTGGAAGAAAAGGTATTGGTGCTACAGCAGTTCCAGGTACAGCCCAACATGGAACGAACCGGTGGCATTAGCGGAGCCAGCGGAGCGCCGGCGAATCATCCTGGCGTCCTGGTGAATGGGCAACTTCAGCCCAAGATTACGATGAAGGCGGGTGAAGTCCAATGGTGGCGCATCGTCAACGCCTCCATTGTGGGGGGCAAATCTCAATCATTCACCTGCTCTTTCTCGACAACCAGCAACGCCGGAGTGCCAAAGTTCCGTCAAATTGCGCAGGACGGCGTGCAATTCAAGTGGGAGAATTACCAACCCCAGATTCAGCAGTTTACGCCAAAGACTTTTTTCCTGGCGCCGGGCAATCGCGTAGATCTTCTGGTACAAGCCGGCGCGGCGGGTCAACAGGCCACACTGGGCTTTGGGACCGGCGTGCCGACTGGAACCGATATCATTCTTACGGTTAACGTAGACACCGCCACGGGCAACTACAACAAGGCCTGGCCGCAAACAGAAGATCAGTATCCTAAGCTGCCAGACTTTCTTCATGACATCGACGAGGTATCTGAGTGCCGTACTCTCAAATACCAGATGAGCGCAAACGGGGCGCCGCCGATGATCAACAACAGAAAATTTGAGGAGGGACGGGTAGATGAGGCCATGCTCCTGGATACCATGCAGGAATGGACCATCAAGAACTATTCAACCACTGGCAATGCCATGCATCCCTTCCACATCCATGTAAACCCCTTCCAGGTCGTGGAAATCTTTGATCCGACCGGGTCCATCGTCAACAACGTTTTTACAGGCATTCCCGCAAGCTTTGGCGATTGGGGCAAGGTTATACCTGAGATCAGCACAACAAAACCTATGCAATTACCGGCGCCCTGGATCTGGTGGGATACCTTCGCTCTCCCTATGGCGAAGGATGCAAACACTCCCGGCTATATCAAATTCCGTACCCACTTCGCCGATTTCGCGGGCAAGTTTGTGAACCACTGCCACATTCTCGCCCATGAAGACCGGGGTATGATGCAACTGATTGAAGTGGTAGACAACAAGACAGTGGTGCAACACCGCTAAACGCTTGCTCGTTCACTTAAAAACTGTCGCACCCGGCGCTCAAGGCGCCGGGTTCGGCGCATCCGAATAGATCAATGTTTTTATCGAACCAGGCCTTCAGGTCAACCAGGGCTGCAATCAAAC
>DATDGH010000358.1:0-1779 GCA_036522215.1 Candidatus Angelobacter sp.
GGAAGACTCTTTTTGGCCGATGCCTGTGCCTGGCTCGTCTTCTGTGCGGTCTTCTTCGCATTGAAGTCGCGCACAATCCTGGCAATATAGGCGTGGGTCTCGCGGTACGGCGGGACGCCATGATACTGCTGTACTCGTTCCGGCCCGGCGTTGTAGGCGGCCAGCGCCAATACTGGATCGTCGTGATAGAGATCTAGCAACTGGCCCAGGTAAGTGGTACCCGCCTCTACATTGGCCTTGGGATCAAAAGCATCATTGACCCCCAGCCGTGCGGCTGTCCCGGGCATAAGTTGCATCAAGCCCTGCGCGCCTTTGGGCGACACTGCCCTGGTCTTGAAATTGCTTTCTGCCTTGATCACGCTGGTGACGAAGTCCGGGTCAAGCTGCCGCCGCTTGCTCGCCTCCCGCACCACTTCGTCCAGATCAACACTGCCCTTGGGCGCAGTTTGTTGAGCGGGCGAACTCTCAGTTGCGGCTTGCGGAGCTGTCGCCTGCTGCGGTATCTGCTGCGGCGCAGGCGGAGTCTCTTCTACGGTGAACGATTCTATCTGCTCGGTAAGGATGTCCACATATCCGTCAGCGGTGTAAAGACGTGTGGTGTCCCCCAATTGCTCTTTGCGCACGAAGGAGATCGAGCGGCCATTACGCAGGACGGCAACCTCCGCTGCCAGAGCAGAAATCTGGCCAGCAAGGGCCAGTACCGCGATCGTCAGCGCTTTCGAAAATCTCATCCAAAACTACCTGATCACCAGATTGTGCAATCCTTTATTTAACCTCAACTGGAGGCTGAAATCCAGCCTGAAGCACTTCTTCCAGGGCGGCGGCTACTCCGCTCTCGGCGTTGCTGGCGGTAACCCGCCAGCCGCTCTGCTTCAGTTCTTCAGATGCATTTCCCATGACTACGGGAAGTCCAGCAAATTCAAGCATTTCCAGGTCATTATAGTTGTCGCCAATGGCCATAACCTGCTCCCGGGAAAGGCCGCGGTATTCAGCCCAGCGGCGCAGGGCGTGACCTTTGGTGCAATCGCGGTTCAGAATGTCCAGAATACACAGATCGCGATAGTCATATTGCGTTCGTAGCACCGTGATTTCTTCCATGAAATCAGCCTGCGCCAGCCGCTGCTGCGCGGCTTTCATTTGTTCCACCCCGCCGCAATACATCGCCTGAATAGGGTCCTCGGTCAAGGCGTTTTCGATGGGCGAGAGATAGCGAATGTGCTCCGCATTCTTCTCGATCCAGCGGGAGATACTCCGGTGCAGTGTGTGCTGCGGTTCCAAAACCAGCGCGCCCTGGTCCTGCCGGTCAAAAGTCAGGACGGCATTGCCCCGGAATTCATCCATGTGCTGGATAAGCCTGCGCGCAGTCCCCGCCGGCAGGCGGTCTGCATAAAAGGTCTCCCCGGAAGTGGAGCGGACCAGCGCACCGTTGGAGCTGATCAGCCATACTGCGAAACCCAACTCCCGGACCACCGGGACGGCATAATCATGGCGCCGTCCCGTGGCCAGCATGATTTCGATTCCGGATTCATGCGCGGCACGCAATGCATCCAGATTCCGTTGCGAAATCTGGAAGTGCGGATCCAGCAGCGTGCCATCGATATCAATCGCCACCAGGCGAACAGGAGTCTTCACTGCTTCAATTGTAACGTGACCGCCAATTTTTGGGCTCAAACCGGTGGTTCTTAAGCCCTGGTTTTGATCGCCTGTAACCTGTTGCCTGTAACCTGTCCCCTCTCTTGTATACTGACTCCCAAAACCATGCGTACCCTGCGAAGTCTC
>DATDGH010000359.1:0-24164 GCA_036522215.1 Candidatus Angelobacter sp.
GCGGACAGCCGCGTATTCGCGTTCGAGTTCTTCAACCATAGAATTCTCAGGGCGCCGGGCGGGCCTCAATCATGGTCCGCGCCGCAAATCTGAAGCGCACAAATATCGCCAGTAACGAGATTACCACACATATCCAGGCGAAGAGGTCGCCGTACTGGCTGTAGAACGTGGTGTCCAATTCGGCCCCGAAAGGCACAAGCAGACCGGTAGAAACATTTCGTTCCGCCTTCTTCACCACCCGGCCCAGCGGATCAATAGATGCCGTGACGCCGTTGTTCGTAGCCTGAAGAATCCAGCGGTGGTTCTCAATGGCCCGCATGCGGGTCATTTGCAGATGCTGGTAAGGCGCACCGGTTTCGCCATACCAGCCATCGTTGGAGATGTTAACCAATACCTGCGCGTTATGGGTGGCGTCGGGGGTGGCGAATTCGCGTACCTCCCCGGGGAAAACAGATTCGTAACAAATCACCACGGCCACTCTCACCCCGTTCAGGTCAAAGACTTTTCGTTCCGTCCCGCGGGCAAAATCAGACACCTCGTGCGTCAGCTTTTCGGCGAAAAACAGCAGAGGTTTGAGCGGCACATATTCGCCGAACGGCACCAGATGAATTTTGTCGTAGCGGCCGACTACGTTGCCTTGCGGATCAACGACCAGGGCTGAGTTCAGGGGGTGGCGTCCGCCTGGGCCGTTGATGTACGCCGTGCTGCCCACAATCAGATGCGAATTAGTCTTCTGGGCAATGATCTTTAGCAATTGTAAAAGACTGGGATCGTCCACCGAAAAAGGAGTAGGCGCCTCGGGCCAGATGATTAATCCCGGATTGCCGCGCGGATTCGTGGGCCCGGCTTGTTCACTCACTTGTAAGAAATCGGCCAGCGTTCGCGCCAGCATTTCCGGTGGCCACTCCTCCAGAATCGGCAAGTTGGGTTGGATCAGCAGAGCCTGCCCGGTAGTTGGCAACGGTGCTGGTTTGAGAAACACGCCCATCTGGAGTGCCACTGCGGCGGCCATGGCAGAGACGAGCAGGTTTTTTCGCCGTCGCCCGTAGAACAGGAGACCGGCTGCAAATGCGCAGTTCACCAGCATGATCGCCAGGGAGAGTCCGTAGACTCCGGTGAATTCAGAAATCCGGCTGAAAGGAATATTGTCAATCTGAGCGTTGCCCAATGGTTCCCAGGGAACGCCGGTGATGCGCTCGCGAAAGAACTCAATGGCCGTCCAGAACACGGGCGCCAGCAGCAACGGGCTGCGATTCCCCACGGTGGACCTGCGCGCCATCAGCACCACCAGCATGCCGAATACGCCGTGATGCATGCCCATGATCAGGCAGAAGCCCAGGGCGATGAATCCGGATGCAAGCACGCCTAAGTTACCGAAGTGGTTCATCACCGGATAGATCCAGTAACAGGTTCCGATGTACCACACGATCCCGCACGCCCAGGCAATCACAAATCCCTGAAACAGGGTAAACGGCCGAAGCGTGCGGCCTTCGGAGTCGAGCAACTCGCCTTCCCCACCCCGCCCACGAAGCAAGGCGTAGAGCAGTGGAACAAACGCAATCCAACAGAGGAAGAAAAGATTTGTCTTGGGAAACATGACGATCTGCAGCCCGCCGGAGAGGAGGGACAAGATCCAAGCTCTTGCTGGAATTCTGAGCACTGGCGGAATTTTAACAAGGCACGGGCCAGGAGCCAAAAACCAGGGGCCGATAGTTCCGTTGCCCTTATGTGGAGTAGGGGTCTAAAATCCTCTCATGGATGCATTGATGAGAGTGCTTGCCCCCGTGCTGGAGGTCTTGTTTTTTGTGGGCATGGCGGTCTCGGTGCTCGTGATTGTCATCAGCGCTGTCGAGGACTTTCGCACCATCATGGAGAAGGACTAGAACGTTCCCGGTTCCGTCGCCGTCAGGTCCTCAGGCAACCCAGCCTCTCGCGAACAAAAGAGACAATTTCTGGAGTTACGTAAGCTGGCGGCTTGATGAAAAAAAACGGTCGTCCCGCAACCGGTTTCAGCGAAACTGAATTCCATTGCGGCGTGGTGCCTGATGGATGCAGGATCACGGCGTCGGCGCGGTCGAGAAACTCCCTGGCTGAGTCCTTGAAGTCCGCAGTGTTTGCATCCAGAACCGTCAGGTAGAGATCAGGACGCAGGAAGCGCACCACGCTGTTGGACTCCATGATTACATTCTCTGCGCCCGCAATCCTGCGGCGAATATCGGGCATGGCTTCGGCCAGCATTCCCTGTCGCGTCCTCACCCAAATCGAGTGCCTGGCGCCGGCCACCAGGAAGCGCGAGGTGTCGCTTTCGCCGCTGCGATCGTGTTCTTCCGTGATGGCGCGAGTGTGGTCGTCAGTAACGCAATCGCAGGGCTCGCCGTTGGCGGAGCAAATGCCGTGACCGTATTGCGTGATCTTCAATGCCGTCCAGTTGAGTTCTGGCAGGGCGGCAATCAGTCCGGCCACCACGCTGGTTTTGCCCACGCTGCGCGAATGACCGCCGATGACGACCAGAGACATGAGGATAGTTTAGACCAAGTTGGTAGGTTGGTAGGTTGGTGAGTTGGTAAGTTCAGAAATTGCCAAACTTATAAGGAGCTCAATTCTCGCCGCATTGCAGATCTTCCGATGCACCGATGACCCAATATCCCGATGCCCCGATCAGTACAGCGGCGGCTCTCCTGGCGGCCTTGTCTTCCACCGGCGGTGCACCCACAGCCATTGTTCGGGATAACGGGCAACGTAGCTCTCAATCACCTTGGTCAGTACGGCGGTGTTGGCTAGCGTGTCGGCATCATCGTCGCCGGTGCGCACCAGCTTGATGGCGGGATCAAAGCGGATTCTGTACTTGCCCGCGTCTTTGTCCCAGATGGTGAATCCGGGAACCACGGCAGCATCGGTGTGCAGTGCCACGCGGGCCAGGCCGGTGGCTGTGCAGGCGGGCACGCCGAAAAAATCCACGAAGGCTCCCTGGGGCGGAGTCATGTTGGTATCCATGAGGATGCCCACAGTCTCGGAGCGTTTGAGTGAACTGAGAAAACCACGGGCAAAGTCCTGCTTGGGAAAAGTGCTGTTGCCGTGCCGCGTCCGGTAGCGGTCTACCATGGCATCGAGATAAGGATTGTCGAGCGGACGGATCACGATGTTCAGCGGATGGCCATGAAGAGAGTGAACAAAGGAACCGATTTCCCAGCCGCCAAAGTGCGCCGTGATAAACAGGACGCCCTTGCCGCGCGCATCGGCTTCCGCAAAATTTTCAAAGCCGTCGTAGACCGCAATGTTTTCAACATTCTCCTGCGTGTAGCGCGGAAGCAGACAGAACTCCGCCATTTGCCGGCCCAGGTTCTTGTAGACCTGGTGCAAAATCCTCTTCTTCTCTTTCGTGGTCTTCTGCGGAAAAGCGATGGTGAGGTTTCTCATGCCCACGCGCCGAAGACGGGGATAGACGGCATAGGCCGCAAGTCCGATGCTGATGCAGACAGCTCTGGCCACTGGCCGGGGAAGCAATCCGAAGAACTTTGCCGCCAGCCACACGGGCACATATTCGAGCCAATGTCGCATGGAAGAAGGAATTTGGACGGTACCATCCAGTGAGGAATAATTCAAATTCGATGACCGAATTTCAGCCGCGTCCAAAAAACTTCGCCGTGATCACTTGGAATAGATACTAGTCTTCCTTCCGCCCTGGCGGATTCGAAGGCGGCGGAGTGGTGGTTGCAGGCGGTGTGGTGCTGGGCGGAGCCGCACTTGGCGTTGTTGGCGCCGGAGGCGCTCCAGCGGTCTTGCGGACTGCGGCCACAAAAGGCTCGCCCCCGGCCGGAGTAGATACCGCACCAGTCAGGATGGTCTTAAACGGTACCAGTCGCCCGTAGAGTTCGCGAGTGGAATCCTCATCCTGGCGAATTGCGGCCCCATTTATCGTCACGCCGGCAAACAACCCGCGCGCGCGCGAGTAAGTAAGCACCTCGGCCCTCATCTTCCAATCGGTGGAGGCTTCTGCATGGCGTCCTACGGGGCCACCTGCGGCCGACGCGTCGGCCCCCAGCTTGAACTTGCTGGAAAGCAGCGCGGTCATTCCTTTCTCATTCATGATGAGCATGACCAGATCCACGCCTTGCACGCCGATTTGAAGGCCAAAGCTGCCTCCGGTCACGGTAAACGGAGCAGGCGCGCTCCAGCCATCGGCTGTGCGGCAACTGGCCATGCCCTTGCCGTGCGCACCGCCAAAGATAAATCCGCCTTTCAGCAGAGACGGCACTACGGCTATGCATTTGGCTGAACCGATCACTTCTTCCGGAATGCCCTTGTCCGGGGCAGACATGATTTCATTGAGCACAGTGGCGGCAGACTCGGCCCGGCTGGCAGCCGACTCGGCAAACACCTGGGTAGCACAAGCTAAAACAAGAATAGAAAGCAAAAAGACGGCAGTTCTCTTCATATTAGTTTCCTCGGGAGACTTTTCTTGAAAATTGTTTCTCAACACTTGGATGCAGTGTCTATGAACAGCTTAGGACGGGAAGGAGAATAAAACAATAAAGGGTTGGATTCGGCGACCCTCGTGACCAAATCCAACCCCTGTCTCCCAGGTTCTGTGGTAGGTGAACTGAGTATGCCGCTCGGCGAGTTCACTGGCAAGTAACGTGAGTGCCGGTAGTACATGGAGTCGAGGACATGTACTTTCGCCGACACCTCGTACCTCTGTCGTTACTGGAGTTTGACGAACTGGGAACGACCGCATGGCGTGCTCTTTCCGCGTATTTTCGACGCCAAAAAATGACAAGAGTCTGGCCGGACGAACCCAGTGTGGGTGTGTATCGAAAGATGACGGGCCGCCTTCGCGATTCGGAAAGCCTTCTATTTTGACGACATGACCAACGAATGCGTAATGGCATGAACAGAGAGAGCAATACGATTCTGGACGCCGACTTTGCGCATGAGTTTGGCCACGTGGGCTTTCACCGTCCGCTCTTCAATGCCCAGCACCGATCCAATTTCCTTGTTCGACCGGCCTGCAACCAGAAGTTCCAGCACTTCTTTTTCACGATCAGTGAAGGTGACTCTGCCGGCAGGAAAAATCCTTCCCGGTGATGAGGTAACGCGCTCGATGAAAATCGAGAGCACTCGCCGCGGGGCCCAGACTGAGCCTTGATGGACGATTCTCATCGCCTGGATGAATTCTGCCGGCGACGCGGCTTCATCCACGTAGCCCTTTGCCCCTGCGGCCAGGGCCTTGAGAATGGTCTCGTCGTCGGCGCCACTACCGGTGACGATAATGCGCAGGTCAGGACGAGCGGCTTTCAGGCCCGCCATCACGTCGAACAGGTTCTGTCCGGCGCGGCTTCCCAGCAGCACCAGATCGATGTCTCTTTGTGGACCGAGTTCGGCCAGCGTTGACGAAATCAGTTCCAGGTCAGGTTCGGTATCGAACAATGATTTGAGCCCAATAAAGCGGAGGGGATCACTTTCAACAACGGCGATTCTTATGGTGGGTTTTTTCGCCATAACTGCCTTCATCTATCGCTCCTTCGAATTTTCTGGCCAGTAAGAGAATTCTAAGCAAAATCTCGGCGGGTGTACTGAAAGTATCATGAACTTCAGCCCCTGCCCATTCCCAAGCAAGGTACATGTCCGGAGGTACAGGTTAGATCTGAGGTTTTTGTCTGAGAAGTTACTTGCGGGAGGCCAAGACCATGGCGTTGGGGCCCAGGACAATGCCATCGGCGTGACCTAGAATAAAGCCTCGCCTGTAGCCATCACAGAAAGTCCCCTTGACCACTTCCTCGATCCGTTTGCCGGATGCAGTGGAGCAGCTGATCAGGGAGATATCAACTTTTTCCGGTTGAGGACCTTCATTCCTGACACTGTCAAGACCCTGGTCGTAGCCTGCTGAAAAACCTTGATCAAAGTAGACATTGCCCGGATCAGCCGCCGCCGGGCTCTGATCGAGGGCCACGGCGGTCAAACGCAGGTTGTCCAGCCCGCGAAACACGCGACCGGCAAAACCATCCATATAACCCGCTCTCACACCTTGCTGAAAACCTGACTCAAACGATTTCCGGGGGCCGAAGGAGGAAGAATAGTGGGAAAGAGCGTGGATCTGAGAGAGCTTGGTGTGGGGCTTTCTTCCCATGTTGATGTCAATGTTTCCCATATGGTAGCCCTCTTCATAGCCATGACGATAGCCATGAGCAAAAGCAGATCGCATCGAGATGGCGCCCGAGCCTGGCTCACAATAGTGGGGTTCGCGCCCCAGTGTTTGAGCGATGGGGTTGTTGGCAAGAATCAGAAACAGTAGCGGGAAAAAGACGTACATAACACCGCCCGAAACGAACATTCGTCCTGTTCCAATCAGATGTGCGGCCCGGGACAATGGATGTCACGCCAAAGGACCGCTTCCTAAGGTCAATTAGCGCCAGGTTTAGGTCTTTCCATCAATTTGCGCGCATTCGGCTTGACTCGATACTCAGCTTACCTTAACCCCAATCAAGAAGAGTTCATAACTCTCCGGCGCTGTCAGTTAAAACTGGGGGAAACGGCGGAGGGGAGGAGAGGGCTCAGACTGATTTATGGACCCCTGGATGGCATAGAGGCCATTCCAGGGGTCTTGATCTTTGTGCGAACGATTACCCGAATTGTGTTGGCGTCCGTGCAGGCGACAACTTTTCCGCAGAGAATTCGCTCATCAGGTAATTTGAAAACCAAAGGCCAGGGTGCAGACACGGAGGGGATTGGCAGCCAATGCACCCGAGATAATTGATAAACTGAAGAGGTATGCCAACCAGAGAACAGGTAATGGAAGCGCTCACACAGTGCTATGATCCGGAGATTCCGGTCAACATCGTGGACCTTGGGCTGATCTACGACGTACGTTTCAATCCGTCTGCCGGGGAACCAGGCAGCCAGGACGTGGAAATTGAGATGACCATGACTTCGCCGGGGTGCCCATCCCATGTAGGCATCAGCGAAGATGTCCGCAGGAAAGTTCAGGCCCTTCCCGGCGTCAATTCTGTCAACGTAAATCTTGTGTGGACGCCGCCGTGGAGTCCCGAGCGGCTCAGCGCCGTCGCGCGGCAAAAATTAGGAATTGAGTAAACCGGAAGATTTAGTATCGGCCTCCACCGGCAACCGGCATGTTGCGATAGCCGCCTCCCGGGGGTTGTGAGAGCTTCTCCAGCAACGTGGCCGCCATGTCTACGAACTTCCCGCTCTTTTCAATGTATTCGGGCATGCGCCGCCAAAGCTGTTCAAATTTTTCCGGATTTTCTGAGGCCAGAGTAGCCAAACCAATTCCGGCGACCACTACGCCTGCCGGCCGGCGACCCGTTATGAACAACACCGCTCCCGCCGCTAATGAGCCATAAATAAGAGTCTTCTTCCAGTCCATATCGTTTCCCTCCCACAATTCCTGCAGTTTTGTCCGACTTGTCTTTTAGAGCCAGGCCTTGGCTTCTCTGTTGTCCAATCCTTTTGTTCCTGGCGTTTACCCAAGAAAGCAGCCGCACACCCGGGGAGAAAACTGGCCCCGTTTGGGACGCTCTGCATTATCGCTCTCGCAGAACTTTGCTACAACTCGAGTTTCGTCGAATGAAATTCGGAAGATAAGAATTTGAAATTCGGGAAGATAGAAATGAAATTCGGAAGACAAAAAAGAATGTGGGCGCCGGTATCAAGGGGCGACGCCCACGTGGGGGTACTGCGTATGTTCTGTTATTCAAGTAGACGCATGAACACAGAAAAAGTTTCAAAGAAGCAGAGAACTTAACATAAATAAACAAAAAGAACCCCTCGCCTGCGCGAAGGGTCAAAATGAAGAATTAAGGAGAGAGGAGATAGACAGATGAATGTTTATTACATTTCTGCGATCAGGTTTCTTATTTCCACGCGCGCCTGATGGAGTCCCAACCTCGATTCTTCTTCGGAAATACCGAGGAGACGGGAAATCCGTGAATGCTCGTAACCTTCCACATCGTGCATCAGGAAGATCAGTTTTTCCGTCGCCGGCAACTGCACCACTGCGCGTTCCAGATGAATGCGTTTAACGTTGCCATGAATGCTGCGGGAATCGCTGGTTACGGCGCAGTTCAAGGTCAACGTGCCAATGGATGTGAACTCGCGCACCTCGGTCAGAAAGGCGCGGTCAATTTGGTCGTTTGAAGGCTCGGTGCTATGGGCAAAAGCACGCAGAAAGGTATTCGAACTCAATTCTTCCGCGGTTAGTTCGTTGTCTGTCATCCAAAATGACAGAGAGTAAATTCGGTCGCAGTTCTCTTTGTAGATCTGATCGTAAAGGGTCCTGGGGGTGGCTAAAGCAGGAACGTACACCGCTAAAGGATTGATAGCGCTCTGGAAGTTGCTTGCCATTTACCTACCTCTTTCCGCCTTTTTGGCCTGGGCTTTGGGCCGCTTGCTCCCACGGTTCTGTCCAATCTAACAGCAATCTGGTTGCCCAAAAGGCTGAGACCCTATATCAAGAATTGCTGTGAGCCGATAAATCATTTTATATGAATAAGTTAAGGCGTAATCGGCGGTAGGCGCGAAGTCTGTTCCCATCACTTTGAAAATTCAAAGCAGAGTTCCTGACCTGTTTATTGGTATTTTGATACCACATTTGGGATCAAAACTACCTAGAAGGGCCAAGCCCTAGGAAAAATTTACCGGACGTGTAAGGGAAAATTCGTCCCCATAGAACTTGGGTTTCCAAGGGCCTTGGTGCATCGGTTAGATCGGAGACGGCGCGGAACATTCGTTCGTTCTGTAGGTTTGGGCCGCTGGTGTTTCAGCGCACAACGAGGACTTCGCGAATGTTGTCGCGAGCGAGAAAGAATTTTTTTGAGGCAAAATCCTTGAACAGGTTCTCGATGTGACGATTGTTGAATATGCGCTGTAAGCGGAAATCAGGCCTGGCTTCGAGTTCGAGCACCTCGCCGCTTGCGATATGGTAGCGGCAATAAGGAGAGTCCGGTCCGGCATCTTTGGTGTGGAAGAATGCCAGCAGAATTCCGCCGGGCTTCAGGATGTTGTGAACGCGCTCTACCATCGGCTTAACCAGTGCTTCGTGCAGATAGTCAGGGATGTCCCAACATAAGATGGCGTCAAAGAGCCGCTCAGGATAATCCAGATTTTCCGAGAAAAATTTTTTTCCATCGAGCGTCGGTGAGCCGTCCGGTTGAGCAGTCACGTAGTCTCGATCAAGGGATTCGCGCAGAATGTCCTCGTTGTAGACGCGGCCGCCAAAACCAGTGAGGAAAGCAATGTTGGCTGAAGAGGTAGGGCCCAGATCAAGAACAGAAAGTTTATCGCTACCCGCGAGGGAACGGGTGAACTCGGTAAAGCCGGTCGAACGGCGGCTGCTTCGCTGAGCCGCGCTGGTCTTAGTCCTCGGCGTGGCCTGGGCGCCCGCGCTACCACCGAACCATCTCATGAGTCAATTGTACCGGGACTTGAAGCATTTGAGCTTCGCTCCCCCGCCGCTGCTGCCCCGAGCCGCCTGGATTTACTTGTGCTCTAACAATGAAGCCTGCGAGCTGATGACCGGAGCCACAGCGGCGCCGGCGGGTGCTACGGACGCGCTTGCAGCCAACACTTTGCGAGGCTCAGGCTTGCTCTCTTTGTGCAAGTCAACCGATCCTTTGAAAAATGCGCCGTCCTCAATCACGATACGTTGCGTACTGATGTCCCCGACCAAAACACACGATTTCTTCAACTCAACGCGTTCGCTCGTGGTGACGTTGCCTTCGGCTTTTCCGTGAATCACGACCTCCCGCGCACTGATGTGGGCACGGATGCGTCCGTTAGGACCGACGATCAGGGTATGATCGCGCAACTCGATGGTGCCTTCCACCTCACCATCAAGATACAGGTCTTCACTGCCGGAGAGCTCACCTTTTACCACAACGGACTTACCGATGTGTGCAGCGACTTCGCTGCGTACAGGTTCATTTATCTTTGGCAATTCCGAATGACGAGTTTCCTTCATGAGTCCACCCGCTGGAGTGCCGGGGGGAGTGATTGCTGGTTGTATTGCTGGTTGTGATGATGGAGTAGACGAGGCAGGTTTTTCATCAGGACGTGGTTTCCACATTTGCTGGCTCCGGTTGCTGCTTCAGTGACTATACTCAAGCCGGTGACCGTCCGCAATCAGTGTCTTGACTCAAGCGGTTACTTTCGAGCCATATCAAGCCGTCAGAGGTGGCCTTGTGAGATTGTCGTTCCAGTAGCTGGGAGTGAGAGTCCAGATGCCTACCGGTGGCATTTCCCTTCCCAAATTGGAAGCTTTTCTCCGCGGCGCATGTTTCATATTTGGTTAACATCTATAACATCCTTACAAGTCTTTACTTTTCAGCATCTTCCAGAGGGAGCTCCGACCTGATGCCAGGTGATAGTTTGGCCTTGTGTTTGCTATTTAGTTATCAGTCGACCGGGACGGAGAATTGTCGCGGTGACCCAGGAGCCGAAAACCAGGGGAACAGCGGCTTCAGGGATAATCGCGGCTACAAGAGCCAATGGGACTGCCTTTTCCGAAGTGGTCGACTGCACAACAGGCGGCGGAAGCCGCCTGTCGGCTTTTATGGCTGACTCAATGCGCGAGGTTGCTGTTCGAGCCCACGTGGAAACGATTGCTTCCACGCCGAGAGGTCACCAGCGGCCGGGTCCGGCCTAAAATTCCGCGCTGCTCTGACCGTTGTAAAATGCAATTAGCTGCTGGATCCAGAACGCATCATAAATAAAGCAGGATTATGTTCCCTAGGTATTTGCGGAATTGGTTGCTGGTTTTACTGGCTGGAGTGATATCTGCCAGCACATCCGACCAGCGTCCCGCGCCGCAAGAACCACCTCTTCCCTCCGATCCTAACCAGTTTGTCCGCGAGGTGGTACAGCGCGAACTGGATGCGCAAGATCACGATCACAGCCTTTGGAGATTTCGCATCCACAAAGAAGACGAGGGGAACTCGCAGGACCGGGACGTAATCCAGACCAGACAGGGTTCTCTGGCCAAGACGCTGCTCATCAATGGCAATCCGCTCACACCCGAACAACGCAAGAAGGACCAGGAGCGGATGAAGAACCTGGTTGAAGATCCCAATGAGCAGGCCAAACGCGAGCGCCGTTCCAAGCAGGACGAAGACAAAGCAAAGGAACTCCTGCGTGCCATTCCAGACGCCTTTCTATTCAAGTACGACGGCACGGAAGGAAACCTGACGCAGTTGACTTTCTCTCCCAACCCCCGCTATGCACCACCCACACGAGAGCTCATGGTGTATCACGCCATGACCGGCAATCTATCTGTGGATCGGATCGCCTTGCGGCTGGTCATGATCGAGGGCCGCTTGACGGAGGAGGTCAAGTTCGGTTGGGGGCTCCTGGGCCATCTGGATAAAGGCGGTACGTTCAAAGTGATTCAGCAGAAGGTCAGCGAAAATCACTGGGACCAGGTATTCCTGAACGTCAACATGACTGGTCGCGCCATCATTTTTAAGACGCTGAATGTCAAAACCAAGCAAATCCTGAGCAACTTCCATCGCGTACCTGATGACATCACTTTGGCCAGAGCTTTCGAGATGTTTCAGAGCGATAGCTCGATTGCCGCAGAGAACCTGTCAGAGAAATAGCCGCTCAGACCTGGAGAAGCATCGTCCATTCGGGTTGGATCATGTAAGCTCGTCCCATGCCCTACGACTTTCTCGCGCGCCTAGCGGTCAAAGCATTTGGCACCCTGGTGTTTCCCGTCATCAATACCTGGCGAGAGAGGCGACGCAGATTTCGTTCTGGTTCCTGGGTCATGATTTACGGTCAGATACGAAATGCACGAGCAATCCCACAATGGGTCGTGTACACCGTTTCCGTAAACTACACCTACTCCGTCAACGGTCAAAACTATCCCGGGTCTCTGGAGTTGCGTTTCGCCTGGAAGAACTCCGCAGATGCCTTGGTCGCCACGTTTTCTCCGGGCATGGCGGTATCCGTACGCTACAATCCAGCTCAACCACAGGAATCCGTTCTGCTCATGGATGAGCAGCCCATGCTGGCGCACCACTTTTGAGATTCCCCCGGAGTTCGCTTACGTTGCGGCCTTTCCAGATCGCAAAGTCTGTTGCCGCGTAGTCAATTTTTCGATCAAATCTGTTTTGATTTCAAATCCACGGCCTGGTGCATTGGGCGCTTTGATAAATCCCTGGGCAGAAACCTCGACTGCCGGCTCAATCACATCCTCTTTCCAGTAGCGTTTGGAAGCAGAGACATCGCCGGGAAGAGTGAACCCCGGCAGTGTGGACAAAGCAATGTTGTGGGAACGCCCAATGCCTGACTCCAGCATGCCTCCACACCACACTGCAATTCCCGCCTGATGGGCTACGTCGTGAACAGCGATCGCCTCGCTGAAACCGCCGACGCGTCCAACTTTGATATTGATGATCTTGCAGGAGCCTAACTCAATGGCCGCCTGCGCGTCACGACGGTTGTGGATGGCTTCGTCCAGACAGATCTTGGTTTTGAGCTGGCGCTGAAGTTGAGCGTGGAAATAGAAATCGTCGTGCCAGAGCGGCTGCTCGATCATCAGCAGATTGAAGGTGTCAAATTGCTTCAAGTGTTCTGTGTGCTTGAGGGTGTAGGCGGAGTTGGCATCGCAGCTCAGGAGGATGGCCGGCCAGCGCGCCCGGATGGCGTGAAAAATGTCGATGTCCCAACCGGGCTTGCATTTTACTTTGATGCGCCGGTAGCCAGCCTCGAGTTCGGTCTCAATTTTTTCCAACAACTGCTCGACCGAATTCTGGATTCCTATGGAGACGCCGCAGGCGATGTCCTCGCGCGTCCCGCCAAGCAGCTGCCGCAAAGGAACCTGCTTTGCCTGGGCTTCGGCGTCCCACAACGCGTTTTCCAATGCGCCTTTGGCCATACGATGGCCACGAACCCGGCCGAACCAGACCGGCGCTTCATTGCCGCCTGCAATAGTTTTGCCCAAAACTGCAGGGGCCAGGTAACGCTCGATGGCGTACCACGCCGTATCAACCGATTCTTCGCTGTAGAACGGGTCCTCACCGGCCACGCACTCGCCCCAACCCTCCGGGCCGTCTGTATGAACAGTGAGCAACAGGATGCGGCGCTCTGTTGTGCGTCCAAAGCTGGTCTCAAAAAAATGGACCAGGGGCATGCGAATCTCACGTAAAGTGATGGCTTCTACTCTCAAGGTATCCTCAAATTTCTCTACTTCTGCAATTTCAGATTTGTGATTTTTGATTTATGAATTAAGCCGAGTTCTGGGAAGATCCACTATGTTCTCAAATTAGAAATCAAAAGTCACAACCCACAAATTCTTATGTTGTGTAGCCCCACTGTTCGTCCCAGTGGCCCAGGAGAAAACTGCCATTGCCTGCGCCATCCCTTTTGTATCCCAGCACGGCCAGCTCCTGAGAGAAGGCCTGCAAGAATTGTTCGCAGTTGCGGTTCTGCACCTCAGCGGCTTTGTGCCTTTCGTCGGTGGCAGCTTTCCAGGAGTAGATCTCAGTGGGCACGTTGATTTCCCTGGTCGTCTGAAACACCGGTTCTTTGCCCGAATCCAGCAAGTTCAGGACGCGTTTGGACTTGAGCCACCACTCGGCTACCAGGCGGTCCGTCGGCAAACCCTGATGCAGGACGGAAGTGGTGTATCCATAATGGTTCTGGTAATAGCGGCGGGCGATTGCTCCCAGTCTGGCGATGTTCAGCCAGGCATTCTTGATTTCCAGCGGATCAAAAGTCCACTCGATCAGCTCAAATCCACGCTCCAGGGCATCCTGGCGCTGGGCCAGCTTCAGATCGCGGCCCAGTCCCCGGTTGCGATAGGTTTCGCTCACCGCCAGCATGTGGGAGTGCAGGTAAGAATGGCCGGCTCGGGTACCAGGAACAGAAAACACATAGCCCACGAGCGAATCGCCTGCAAACGCGCCGATGATCTGGCCACCCACCTTGTCCGCCACAACAAACATGCGTAGTGGAACCAGGTCGGCATCCTCAAATTTCCAGACTTCTTTCTGCAGAGCCACACAGGCCTTGAATTCCTCAATACCTGTGCACTGGCGAATTGTGATCTCTTGATTGGTTTTCATTCGCGTCGCTTCATGGTCCGCAGCAGCCGGGATTAAGGGGCTTGTTGCTGTTTTTTCGCCTGTTGCCATAGCGCTTCCATCTCTTCCATGCTGCTCTCTTCAAGCTTCTTGTCCTGCTTGTGCATTTGCTCTTCCATCCACCCGAACCGCTGGCGGAATTTGCGGTTGGTCTTGCGCAAGGCCGATTCCGGATCAACTGAAAGATAGCGAGCCATGTTGATCAGCACAAAAAACAGGTCGCCGACTTCATCTTCGATTTGTGACCGCAGCTCCTCAGGAATTCGGGAGCTGTTTCGCGGTTTGAGAACGCCCGGCGGCAGGTTCTTAATGTGATCCTTCAATTCCTGCGTTTCTTCCTCCAGTTTCTCAAACAAACCTTCCATTTCCGGCCAGTCAAAACCCACATGGGCTGCCTTGGAACTGATCTTGTGCGCCTCCAGCATGGCAGGCATTTTAGAGGAGACTCCACCCAGCAGTGACTCTTCTTCGCTCTTTACATTTTCCTGGTTTTCGAGTTGGTCTTCCTGTGGCCGGTGGCCTGTTGCCTGCAGGTTCTTCTTTTTTCTTTCTTCAACCTTGAATGCTTCCCAGTTCTTCAGTACCTGATGTGCGTCTTCGGCCTTTACGTCGCCGAAAACGTGGGGGTGACGGGAAATGAGCTTGTTGCTCAACGCGTCCAGAACATCGTCGATGGAAAACTTGCCATCCTCCTGGGCCATTTCTGCGTAGAAGAGCACTTGCAGCAGCAGATCGCCCAGTTCGCTGGTTAGTTCCGGCCAATCGCGATTCTCAATGGCCTCCAGAACTTCGTAAGTTTCTTCCAGGGTGTAGCGCTTGATGGTGTCGAAGGTTTGCTCACGGTCCCAGGGGCAGCCTCCGGGAGCCCGCAATCGAGCCATGATGGAGACGGCCTTTTCGAATTTCTCTCCGGTAGTCACAGATTCAATTTATCATCTGCCAGACAAAACCATGCGGCTGTTAACGCTGATCTGATTGAGTTTAGCGGTCTTTACCCAATCCATCAGCGGAAATCGGCTTCAGGAGCAGCATGAGCGGCGTGGTGTTCTGTTAAACTGAGATTTGAGTCTGCTAATACGCATCTGACGAGATAGGTATTCCTTAGTTAAGCCGCTTGTAAGTTCATCATGCCCAAAAACTCAGCATCTAATCAGCTCGGCTACGTCACTTTCACTCTGCATTCGCACCTGCCGTATGTGATCAACCACGGTACCTGGCCGCATGGCACAGAATGGCTGTATGAAGCGGCCGCGGAAACGTACCTGCCCCTGTTGCGAATCTTTGGCGAACTGGAGCAGCAAAAACTTGCGCTCAAGGCCAACGTGAATCTCTCTCCGATTCTGTTGGAACAGCTTGCGCACCCGGTGTTCAAGACGGAGTTTCCCAAGTACGTAGCACGCAAGATTGAGGCGGCGCAAAATGACGTGCAGGAATTCGGGAAGAAGGGGGATGCGCATCTGGTGCGGGTGGCAAAATTCTGGGAGAGATTTTACGACCAGTGCCAGCGACAGTTCGACGCGCTGGGCGGCGATATCATCAAGGGATTCCGTTATTTTTATGAAAGCGGCGCCATCGAAATCATTACCTGCGGCGCCACGCATGGATACTTCCCGCTGCTGGGCACAGACGAGTCCATCCGCGCGCAGGTCAAGACAGGAGTTGAGACTCACCGGCGATTCTTCGGCCGCAAACCGCGAGGAATCTGGCTGCCCGAATGCGGATATCGTCCTGCAGGCTGCTGGCAGTTTCCTGAGGCGTGCGGTTCCAAGCCTTTCATGCGCGAGGGAGTAGAGCAGATCCTGGCGGAAAATGGGATTGAATTCTTCTTTGTGGATACTCATCTGGTGGACAGTTCGACAAAGTTCACCCCATACGAACTCCTGGCTGGTGGAGTTCCGGTGGCGGTAGAAACGCCGCCAGAGCATGCGGAGAGGAATTTCTATCGGCCGTACTATGCCGATTCCCCCGATCCTCGTAGTGCTCACGTGGCTTTTTTCACTCGTGATCCACGCACCGGAATCCAGGTGTGGAGCGGCGAGCATGGATATCCGGGGGATGCCGATTACCTGGAGTTTCATAAGAAGCGCTGGCCGGGCGGGCACCGCTATTGGCGCATCACCGGTCCAAAAGTGGATTTGGGCGAGAAGCAGCCATACTTCTACGACGTGGCGCTGGGCCGTACCCGTGATCATGCAGCCCACTTCGCTCGCATTACCGCCGAAGCGCTCAAGACTTATGGCAACAACCTTCCCGGAACGCCGATTTTGACCGCTCCATTCGATGCCGAATTGTTCGGACACTGGTGGTTTGAAGGACCGGAGTGGCTGAAGAACGTTGTTCTGGAGTATGCGCGGCCGGAATCCCAGGTGCGAGTGATTTCGTGCAGCGAATATCTGGACCGCTACACTCCGGCCGGTTCCATCGCTCTGCCGGAAGGCTCGTGGGGAGCGAACAGCGACAACAGCGTCTGGCTGAATGAAGACACGAAGTGGACGTGGGAACACATCTATCCGGCGGAGAAGGCAGTGCATCAGATGGCGGCCAGCGGGTTATGGCGAGACCATCACGACGCCACGCGCCTGGCGCGGCAGATCTGTCGCGAGCTGCTTCTGCTGGAATCGTCCGACTGGCAGTTCCTGATCACCACCAAACACGCCCGCGACTACGCCGAAAAACGCTTCAACACACACCTGACCCAGTTAAGGACGCTGCTGGATATCTGGCGCCGCTTTGAGGCGACTCGCCATTTCCCCGCAGACAAGCTTCCCGAATTGGAAACAATCGAACAGAGGGATTGCGTGTTCCCGGATATTGAACCGGAGATGTGGGCAGGTGTGAGGGAAACTGTGGAGTGTGCGCCGTAAGCAGGACTCGCTCAGAGCATTTTTAAGGTGAGTGTAGTCTTTCTGCTGCCGGTCTCATCCAAATTAGGTTTAGCAATCAGCCCACAGCACGCCGGGGTTCTTCGACATTTAGCCCTCAATCAGCATCGGCTGAAGGGTCGAGGCACTGTGGGCATGGTAAGGAGCTCGGTTTACAGCAGGTATAGGAATGCGTTGGCCTGCGCGTGATACAGATCGCTGAGCCTAGAAAAACTTTTTGACAGGAGCAAAGTGTGAGCCTTCCCGGAATATTGGCCGAGGGGCTAGCTCTTCCAGTCATCGGAGCGCCGATGTTCATCGTGTCGGTCCCGGAACTGGTAATTGCCCAGTGCAAAGCAGGAATCGTGGGCAGCTTTCCTTCCCTGAATGCGCGTCCGGCGGAAGAATTGGAAGTCTGGCTGAAGCGCATTGGTGACGAGCTGGCCGAGCACAATGGTGAGCTGTCCGGGTCCGGAGGTCGAGGGAATAGCAACCACTCCACGCCCTTTGCGGTGAATTTGATCGTACACAAATCCAATGATCGCCTGGCGCATGATCTGGATCTTTGTGTTCAATACCGCGTGCCGATCGTCATCACATCGTTAGGAGCGCGCGAGGACGTGAACCAGGCAGTGCATTCCTATGGTGGAATCGTGCTGCATGATGTGATCAACAATGTCTTTGCCCACAAAGCAATCGACAAAGGCGCGGACGGCCTGATTGCGGTGGCTGCGGGCGCCGGCGGCCATGCAGGAACCATCTCACCATTTGCCCTGGTGGAAGAAATCCGGGAATGGTTCAGCGGACCGCTGGTTCTATCCGGCGCTATCGCCACGGGCCGTGGCGTAGCGGCGGCGCGTGCCATGGGAGCCGACCTGTCTTACATCGGTTCCGCCTTCATTGCTACTCAGGAGGCGAATGCCCCGGAAGGTTACAAGCAGATGATTGTGGACTCCACCGCTGCTGACATTGTCTACAGTAACTATTTTTCCGGCGTGCACGGCAACTACCTGAAGCCATCCATCCAAAGAGCGGGCTTCGATCCTGAGAACCTCCCACAGGCTGATCCCAGCAAGATGAATTTTGCCAACACCGATGGCAAGGTAAAGGCCTGGCGGGACATCTGGAGCGCCGGGCAGGGGGTTGGCGCTGTTAAGGCTGTGGTCAGCGTGGCGGACCTGGTAGAGCGATTGAAGCGGGAATACGAGGCAAAAGCAGCGGCTGGCTCATCTGCGGGCGCAGAAGTTCCAAGATGAAGCCGGGGCCCCTCCAGCCGTCACATCAAAGCCTGTGTCCAGGACCCCGGTGGCTGCGCTCCGCTCTCTTTTTCTGACTTGTAGTATGGTGAAATCCCTTGGGGCATTCTTAAGGAAGGCGCAACAGACTGCGGTGCAGAATCCGATTACTCCGGTGTTCCCGTGGGCTACTGCTGCCATCCACCGCCCAGGCTGCGGTAAAGCTGTACGAATGCCAACAGCTCGTCCAGTTGGGCTTGTACCAGTCCGAGTTCGGCGGAAAAGTAATTGGTGTCGTTGGTAAGAACCTCAAGGTAGCTGGCAGCACCGCCTTTGTAGCGCATCTGGGAGAGCCGGGCCGCATCTTTCGCCGAATCCACCAAGAGCTGTTGCTGCACGCGAAATTCCCGGGTCTTGCGATAGGCAATCAGAGCGTCGGAAACATCGCGAAAGGCGCCTTGAATAATTTGTTGATAAAAGAGCGTAGCCTCCTGCTGTTGCGCCTCCGCCAGACGAACGTTAGAGCGCAGTCTTCCGGCAGTAAAGATCGGCTGAGTGAGACCGGCACCAAAGTTCCACAATCCGGCTGGGCCAGTGAACAAGCTGGTCAAGGCAGAGCTTTGGAATCCGGAGGTTCCGGTGAGAGAGATGTCGGGGAAATAAGCCGCCCTGGCCACACCGATTTGCGCATTGGCGGCAATGAGCTGGGCCTCAACCTGACGGATATCAGCTCGCCGTTCCAGCAGCGACGAAGGGAGTCCGGCGGGAACTGAGGGCGGGCGTTCCTGTTCAGTCAATTCTCGCCCTCGCGGGACAGGTCCAGGGTTTTTCCCCAGGAGAGTGCTGATGAAATTCTCCTGCTGTTCAATCTGTTGTTCCAGGCTCGGAACTTCTGAGGCTGCGGTAAAAACCAGCTGTTCCGCCTGACGAACATCCAGCAGGGAGGTTGCGCCGCCCTGGGCCAGGAGCGAGATCAGGCGAAGCGAGTCCTTGCGCGATGCCAGAGTGCGCGTTGAAATCTCAAGTTGCAGATCAAGCGCGCGCAGGCGGAAATAAGCTCCTGCCAGGTTTGCGATCAGCTCGGTGATGACTTCGCGCCGGGCCCATTCCGTGGCCACAAGGTTGGCGCGTGCGGCTTCGGTGGCGCGACGAAATCTTCCCCAGAAATCCAGATCCCAGTCCAGACCGAGCGTAACTCGATGAGTATTCGTCTCCACGGCAGGCAGAAATTTCTGTTGTGCGTTGCGCTGATTGCTGGTTCCTGCGCCGGCCACGATCGAGGGAAACTGATCAGCGCGGGTGATGCCCAGCCTGGCCTGCGCTTCAAGAATCCGCGCCGCCGCGATGCGCACATCGTAATTCTGCTGCAGTGCTGTTTTAATCAGGTCTTTCAATTGCTCATCCTGAAAAACATCCCACCATTTCTCGTCAGCAAAGGATTTGGCATCGCTTTGCGCCGCTTCTTTCGGCGTGAGTCCGCGAAAGGTGGGAGGAGCTTCAACTTTTGGCCGCTTGTAATTTGGCCCCACGGTACAGCCGCACATCAGGGCGACGACTACAGTAAGAATGGCGAGCTTCATCTTAGTCATCTCCCAATTGCGGATTGTGAGAAGGAACGGGCAACGTGCCCGCAGGGCTGGTTGCAGCCGGGCGAGTTTTGGAAAGCTTCTCTACCACGACAAACACTGCCGGCACAAAGAAAATTCCCAGGGCGCTCGCCGCCAACATTCCGCCGATCACGGTGGTGCCCATGATCTGCCGCGCTACCGAACCCGCGCCCGAGGCCGTCCAGAGCGGGACGCAGCCGAGGATAAACGCGAATGAGGTCATCAGGATTGGCCGCAGACGAAGGCGGGCACCTTCCAGCGCTGCTGCGGCCAGGGATTTACCCTGTTCGTATTCATCCTTGGCGAATTCGACAATCAGAATCGCATTCTTGGCGGCCAGTCCGATCAGCATCACCAGCCCGATCTGGGAATAAATATCGCTTTCGATCTGCACCATGTAGGGAGGGTAGAACACGCCAACCAGTAAACGCCGCAACCACAAAACAAGAAAAGCGCCGAACACAGCAACCGGTGTGCTTAACAAGACGCTGAACGGCAGAGTCCAGCTCTCGTACAGGGCAGCGAGAATCAGGAATACGAAGAGCAAGGACAAACCGAAGATCACAGCGGGCGGCACGCCTTCCTGAGCTTTCTTCTCCTGAAAGGAAATGCCCAGGTAGTCGTAGCCCATTTCCGGCGGCATGGTCTGAGCAAAGACTTCCTCCAGCGCAGCCATGGCCTGGTTTGAGCTGTAGCCGGGCGCGGCGCTGCCATTGATCTGCGCGGAGCGAAAGAGGTTATAGCGCATGGTGAATTCGGGCCCAGGACGCGGCTCAAATCTGGTGAGCGCGGAAAGCGGGACCATGCGGCCATTCTGGTTCCTGACATAAAACTGGCCCACGTTCTCAGCGTTGGTCCGATATTCACCCTCAGCTTCGATGTAGACCTGCCACTGCCGCCCGAAGCGATTGAAGTAATTGATGAACAGCCCGCCCATAAAGGCCTGGATGGTGCGGTAGACGTCGTTAATGGCTACACCCTGCTTGATCACCTTGTCGCGATCAACGTCAATGAATTGCTGCGGAACGCTGCCCAGAAAAGTGGTGCTAATGCTTGCGATCTCGGGACGCTTGCGCGCCGCGGTGAGGAAGGTGTTTAAGTTCGTGGCCAGGAACTGGATTTCCCTGGCCGCGCGGTCCTCAAGCACAAAAGTAAATCCGCCGGAGGTGCCAACGCCAGGAATGGCCGGCGGCGAGAAATCAAACGCAATCCCTTCAGGAAGCCGGCTCAGTTCCCGATTCAGGCGCGCCTTGATCTCCTGAAACTGCTCGGCGCGGCTGCCTCGCTCACCCCAGGGTTTCAACGTAACAAAGAAGAAGGCGTTGAAGGTGGAGCGGGTGAAGCTGAGCAAGCTGAAGCCGACAACACTGGTTGTCGACTCAACTCCCGGAGTATGCAACAAGATGTTCTCAATTTTTCGCGCCACCTGGTCTGTGCGCTCACTGGAAGCCGCGGCCGGAAGTTGCAGGTTGACGTAGAGATATCCCTGGTCCTCGTCAGGCAGAAAGCTGGAGGGCACTCTGGTGCTCAGGAAACCAGCCGCGACGCCAAAGGCCACCAGCAGGACCACCGCCAGCGCGCCTCTGCGGACCAGCATTGCGCTTACTCTCACGTAACCGTTGGTGCCGCGAGCAAAGAGGCGGTTGAACCAATCAAAGAATCGTCGGAGCAGCCCCCTGCTGGCTTGTTTCGGTTTTAGCAGCAGAGCAGCCAAAGCAGGGCTCAGAGTCAGGGCGTTGAATGCCGAAAGAAGAACTGAAATCGCAATGGTCAGCGCAAACTGCTGGTAGAGCCTTCCGGTGATCCCGGGTATAAAAGCTGTCGGCACAAAGACAGCCGAGAGCACCAGCGCGATTCCGACGACGGGGCCGGAGATCTCCTCCATCGCCTTAAAGGCGGCAGCTTTCGGCGCCATACCCTCCTCAATGTGGCGCTCCACCGCCTCCACGACAACGATGGCGTCATCTACGACCAGCCCGATCGCCAGCACCAAGCCGAAGAGCGAAACTGTATTAACAGAAAATCCGAACAAGGGAAAGAAAATGAATGTGCCGACCAACGAGACGGGCACAGCCAACAGCGGAATCAAGGTTGCCCGCCATCCCTGAAGGAACAGATAAACCACCAGGATGACAAGCAGAATCGCGATACCCAGCGTAATCACGATTTCCCGGATGCCCTCCACTACAGACCGCGTCGTATCCAGAGAAATGGCATAGTCAACATCTGCCGGGAACCGGCGCTTCATTTCCGCCATCAACTTCTTGACGCCGTTCGCAGCATCAACGGCGTTGGAGCCGGGAAGCTGATAGACAGCGAGGACGGCGCTCGGCTGTCCATTCAGGCGACCGGCTATGGTGTAGTCCTGCGCTCCTAATTCGACGCGGGCTACATCCTTGAGTCGCACCACTCCGCCTTCCGGCGATTCACGCACCACGATCTCGCCGAAGTCCTCGGGAGAGACCAGCCGGCTCTGGGCACGAACGGCATAGGCGAATTGCTGCCCTGGAGGGACAGGCTCGCCACCGATTCGTCCCGCGGGATTGACCGTATTCTGCGCTTGCACGGCGCTCACGATCTCCGTGACCGTGATGGCGAGCTTGGCCAGTTGATCGGGCTTCACCCACAGCCGCATGGCGTACTGCCCTGCACCGAAGACGTTGACCTGGCCAACTCCAGGAGAGCGAGTGAGCGTATCGACCAGATTGATATAGGCATAATTGGCCAGAAACTTTGCGTCGTACGTACCTTTTGGTGAATAAACCGCTACCAGCATGAGCGGCGCAGTGACGGACTTGCGCACTGTAATTCCCAGATTGGTAACGTCAACCGGAAGCTGTGATGCTGCCTGCGTTTCTCTGGACTGAACCAGAATCAGATCAGTGTTGGGATCAGTCTTTACGTCGAAGTTTACGACCAGGGTGGTTTGCGAGTTGCCCGTCGCATTCACGGAGTACATGTAATTCATGTTGTCCACTCCGCTCATTTGCTGCTCGATGGGAGTGGCAACCGATTGCTCCAGAGTCTGCGCGTCCGCTCCGATGAAGGTTGCGAGCACCTGGATCTCCGGCGGCGCGATGCTGGGGAATTGCGAGACAGGCAGGCCGATGATGGTGACAGCTCCCACAATCACCATCACAATGGAGATCACCATGGCGACGATTGGACGATTGATGAAGAACCTGGACATAGTTCAATTGCCCTCGGCTGAAACGGCCACCGGAGTTGGATTCACGACTATGCCGTCCCTTACCTTTTGCACACCCTCAACCACAACTCGCTCACCCGGTTTGACACCATCCTCAACAATCCAAAGCGCGCCGACGCGCTCGCCCATTTTGACGGTTCTGAGGGAGATCTTGTTGTCGCTGCCGACGACGGCGATCAGGTAATTTCCTTGCAGCTCGACCACTGCTTTCTGTGGAACCAGCAGTGCGCCCGGCCTGACATAACTGACAAAGCGGACACGGCCATATTGACCGGGACGAAGAACACTATCCGGGTTAGGAAATAAGCCGGCCAGACGGATGGCTCCGGTCTGAACGTCAACCTGGCGATCAACGGCGTAGAACTTTCCCTTTTTCGGATAGACCGAACCATCAGCAAGAACCAGCTCCAGATCGAGCTGCCGCTCGGTCTTTTCGCGGGCGGCCGCAGTCGGATTTCGTTTTACGAAAGCCAGATATTGCTGCTCACTGGCCACAAAGTAGGCCTTGATCGGATGGAGCTGAGAAACTGTTGTCAGCACCGTCTGCGGACCCACCAAGTTCCCCACCTGGCCATTGGCGATTCCGGCAAAACCATCAATCAGTGAACGCACGTTAGTGAATTCCAGATTCAGCTCCGCTTGTTCAACTGCAGCTCTTCCCGCCTGCACAGTAGCCTTAGCCGCAAGGTTGGCTTGTATGTCATTGTCGAGCTGGCTTTGCGCAATCGCTTTTTCCCTGGCCAAGGGAGTATCCCGCTGCACGTCCAGCGCCGTCTTTCCCAGATTTGCTTCAGCTTGCGCGAGTTGCGCCTTGGCCTGATCAAGCACTGCCTGAAAAGGCCGGGGATCGATTTTGAAGAGTATCTGGTTCTTGCTTACGAGAGCACCTTCCTGGTAGTTCTGCTTGATCAAGTAGCCGGAAACCTGGGGCTGAATTTGCGCGTTTACAAAGCCATCCAGGGTCGCAACCCATTCGTGATAGACAGGCACATCTTTCTGGACCACTGCAGCTACCTGGACATTTGGCGGTGGACTGGAGGCTGATGCCGCGACCCCCTTGCTGTTGCATCCCGCCAATGTTAAGAGGAGAAAAGCAATGCAGCCGAGGGATACCATGGTGAGGAGCCTGGCGCTACACTCACCGAAAGGGGTAGAAC
>DATDGH010000360.1:0-2198 GCA_036522215.1 Candidatus Angelobacter sp.
GGGAAAAATTTCCTCGCGACCTGCTGGACGTCTTTCAGCAGAACGCGCAGTCACCGGGAGCAGTCACTGCTATGCTCAATTGGTATCGTGCCGCCTTCCGTCGAGGAGCAACGCGCCAGAGGCGTAAAGGCTTTCCCCAGATTCATACCCGCACGCTGATGATCTGGGGAGAAAAAGATGCCGCGCTCGATAAGAGCACCACTTACGGCACTGACCGTTATGTCACTGATCTGACCTTACGCTACTTGCCGGGCGTGTCGCACTGGGTCCAACAGGACGCAATGGAAGCCGTGAACGAAATGATGTCTTGCTTCCTCACCGGAAAGCCCGTTCCCGAGTTTCAAGAGGGGACGCCATGAAACAGGTCCGCCGCTGCGCCTGGGCCACATCCGAACTAATGATTCCCTACCACGACCAGGAGTGGGGCGTTCCCCAACATGATGACCATGTCTTGTTTGAATTCCTGATTCTCGAAGGAGCACAGGCGGGCCTTAGCTGGTCGACTATCCTGGCCAAGCGCGACGCGTATCGCAAAGCCTTCAGTAATTTCGACCCCAACAAGGTGGCCAGGTACTCCCCGGAGAAAATCGCTAAATTGCTAGCCAATCCCGGCATCGTTCGCAATCGCCTGAAGATTGCATCCGCAGTCCGCAACGCGCGCGCGTTCCTGCAAGTGCAAAAAGAGTTTGGCAGCTTCGATCGTTACATTTGGGAGTTCACAGCCGGCAAGCCAAAAGTGAATCGCTGGCGCTCGATGAGCCAGGTCCCCGCGCAGACGCCCGAATCCGTCCAAATGAGTAAAGATCTGCTGAAACGCGGCTTCAGCTTCGTCGGCCCTACAGTGTGCTACGCCTTCATGCAGGCTGTAGGTATGGTGAACGATCACCTGATCGGATGCTTTCGCTATGCTGAATTTGTTGCCACCTCCAGGACGCCCTACTAACTGAAGTAAACGTCACATGAGTTAGAGTGCCGGAGGCGCGAAATTACTGAGCGGCGGGCCCACGAGCACTTCGGGCAACCCTGACTCACGAAACCGGCTACCGCTGCGACAAACAGCTAGAACAGCTTCGGGTCAAATTGAGAAAATCAAAAAGCGCGCAAGTTCAGGCGTAGGTCAGGGCGTTTTTTCTGCTGTTCCCTGCCGTAGGCCCGCCGTGGCGGTTTCCTCTTCCCTAACGGGGTTTAGCAACAACTCCGGTCTTGGCATTCACATAAACGCTGTAGCCGGTCTTGGGATCGCCCCACAGCACATACCAGACCGGCGTCCCCCAGCGGGCGGCGTTTCCCAAAGCAAACGAGACTTCCTTATCCGGATGTTTCTTTAACCACGGCTCCGCCTTCGCCAGTGCAGTTTTGTATGCGGCATCGGAGTCAGTTGTGAGGTCAGATGTCTGGAAGTTCAGAGCATCGTTCGTCGGCCCGGCCCACGGAAATGGATGACCAACATTGATGCCCTTGGCAATGTCCGGAGGAATGGCTGCGACTGCGTACGTAATCACGATGGCTGCGTGCTGCTTGGGCGAACCAAATGTTCCGGTCCAGATCGCTGCATTACCTGCTTCATTCTTCACACCCGGAGCCGTCTTGCTCTCCAGCTTCAACGGCATGAGGTCAGTTTTTTCCCAGGAGTGCGCTGATTTGTATAGCTCCCAAAACGCGGTTTTTCCCGTCACCGGTGTCGAAGGAAACGGTTTTCCATTGGATTCATTCTTGGGCGCTTCCGAACACGCCACCATAAGAACGATGCCAATACTGAGGACGGCTTTCAGGGAGTTGCATTGCATAAGTGTCACCTCTGCCAATGCACATTTTTTCCGCCAACATTCTATGCTTTTTAGGCCACGGGCAACAGGCTACAGGTCATAGGGAACACAAACCCCTATCCCCTGGCCCCTGTAACCTGTAACCTATTGTTCAAATGTTTCCCCGACGGTCATTGCGAAGGAGCGGTAGTAGCACGGCTCTAACCCTGGCCTGGTTCCTGCTGATCTTTGCTGTGGCAGGCGCTTTGCCAACCGACGCTCCCCCCACTAACCAGCCCAAGAATATTCTGGCTTTTTTAAACCAGACCGTGGTCTGGTATCGCTTGCTGGCCAGTCAACAGGAACTGGTGAAAGAGCCAAGCGATGCGGTCTTCCTCAACGAAAACCGACAGATCGCCGACCAGGTTGTGCGCATGGCTTTCGAATTCGCCC
>DATDGH010000361.1:0-2211 GCA_036522215.1 Candidatus Angelobacter sp.
AGGCAGTTGGAAGCTGAAGAGAGCGCGTGGCGCGCGTTGACTGCTGCCGTCGGCCAAGTCCTGGAGACAGTGTAGGAGGCGAAACGATGATCAACGATCTCTTATATCGCCTGCGGGCCCTCTTCCGGCGGGATTCGGTGGAAAGGGAACTGGACGACGAACTACGTTTTCATTTCGACCGCCACGTAGCAAAAGGTATTGAAGCGGGCTTGACGCCAGAGGAAGCGGTGCGTCGAGCGCGAATTGAATTTGGCGGGCTCGATCAAGTCAAGGAGGAATGCCGGGAAGCTCGAGGCGTGCATTGGCTCGAGACTGCGCTGCAGGACATTCGCTATGGTCTGCGCATGCTGCGCAAGTCTCCGGGTTTTACCATGGTTGCCATCCTCACCCTGGCGCTGGGCATCGGCGCCAATACAGCCATCTTTTCTGTCGTCAACCCCGTTCTGTTCCGCCCACTGCCATTTAAGGATCCAGCACGGCTGGTTACGGTTTTGGAGACAAATGCTTCTGAGCATCTTGAGTGGCTGTGGACAACACAAATCAGTTTCGTGGAATGGCAGCGGCGGGCACCCGTATTCGAAAGCATCGCCGCATATCGCGAATGCGGTTTCCAGTTGGTTGCTGAAGGTGAGCCTCACTTTCTGCAGGGGGAATGCGTTTCCACCAGCTTCCTGCCCATGCTGGGTGTGCAGCCGATTCTGGGCCGGTTGTGGTCGCCGGACGAAGAGTTATCGGGTCACGACCACGTTGCCGTGCTTAGTTATGGCGCCTGGAAACAGCAGTTCGGCGGCGATCCGCAAGTGCTCCACCGGACCCTCTGGAGAAGTGATGACCGCGAACTTTTCGAAGTCATCGGTGTGCTGCCACCTGACTTCCAATTCGTCTCCGACCTCATTGCCGTATGGGCGCCATCGGGGATTGTGCTGGCCGCGCCGACGCGCTTCCATGACCAGATGGTCTTTGCCCGATTGAAGCCCAACGTCAGCATCCAGCAGGCGCAGGCTTCCATGGACAGTATTGCCCTCCAGGTGGAAAAGGACTTCCCGAAAAGCAATACCGGCTGGGGAGTGACGGTGCAACCGATTCAGCGTTTCTATTCAGGATTGAACAACGCGCGGCCAACGCTGCTGGTGCTGCTGACGGCGGTTGGCGCGCTACTGCTGATCGCCTGCGCCAATGTGGCCAATCTGCTGCTGGCTCGCGCCACTATGCGACAGCAGGAGATTGCCGTGCGAGTGGCGTTTGGAGCCTCACGATCGCGGCTAGTCCGCCAGTTACTCACCGAGAGTCTGCTGCTCGGCATGCTGGGAGGCACAGCAGGATTCCTCGTCGCCTGGGCAGCGTTTGGTTCACTCATCTCTTTCCTGCCGCCTATTCCGTCCTTCGAGCCTCACTCCATTCGCATCGATTCTCAGGTATTTCTTTTCTCTCTTCTCATGTCGCTGTTGGCAGGCGTGGTTTTTGGTCTGGCGCCCGCCCTTCGGTCGTCTAAAAAGGACCTCAACGAGTTGCAGCGGCAGGCCAGCCGGGCCGCCTCCCACGGAACGCTGCGTGATCGCATTGTGCGGAATCTCTTGATTGTGGGCGAAATGGGCATGGCCGTGGTCTTACTGACCGGAACCACTTTGCTGGTGCAAAGCCTGCGAAACTTACAGAGAGACAACCTGGGTTTTGATACCAGTCACGTCCTGACAATGGAGGTATGCTGCCTTGAGCAGGCCTCCTATCCCGATCAGGCTTCGATCAGTTCCTTCTACCGCCAGCTCTTTGAGCGAGTGCGCGCAGTTCCGGGAGTGGAAGCAGCAAGTGGTACGACTGAGCTTCCACTGCGTCAATTCCAGGGCGCTGGAACTCCGTTTCTGATCCAGGGACGGACCCCTCCGCCGCCGGGAAAACCTGCACTTGCCGGTTTTCGGCAGATTGAGCCGGATTATTTTTCCACTATGAAAATCCCGCTGTTGCGCGGCCGAACTTTTACCTTGCAGGATGATGAGCAACATCCTCTGGTCGCCCTGATTAATCAGGCCATGGTGCAGCAATTTTTCGCCAGTGAGGATCCCATTGGGCAGCAGGTGCAGATCGTAAATCTTCAGCCCTTTGGACAGTGGTTTAAGGTGATCGGCGTGGTCGCAAATTCGAAAGATGCAGGTCTGGGCACTGAGATCCATCCCATGATCTTTCTGGACGATTTGCAAATCCGGCCGTTCGGGC
>DATDGH010000362.1:0-1950 GCA_036522215.1 Candidatus Angelobacter sp.
GTAATTCAAATCCAGCGAGATGTTGCGTGCAGGAATGGGCGGATGCTCGCCCAGATACTTTGATCCCAGCAGCCCCTGCTCTTCGGCCGTGACGGCTGCCAGAAGCACTGTGCGCTTCGGCTTTTGCTGTCCCCCGGCAAAGGCCCGCGCCAGTTCCAGCAGGATGCCGCAACCGGTCGCGTTGTCCGCTGCACCATTGTAGATGTTGTCTCCGGGCTCATCAGGATGAATGCCGAGATGATCGTAATGCGCGGTATACAGTATGGCTTGATCGCGCAGCTTTTCATCAGATCCGGTGACTTTTCCCACCACGTTGCGCGAGGAAAACGAACGCACAGCGCTCACAATTGCTTCTTTCACCCGCACCGGCAGTTCCACCGGCTTGAAGCTGCGGGACGTGGCGTCCTTCATCATTGCATCCAGGTCCATTCCCGCTGTCTGGGCCAGCTTGCGCGCCACCTCCAGTTGAATCCATCCTGCCGACTTCAACTTTGGTCCCTTCTCATCCTGAAGAAACGAGCTCTCTCCGCCCCACGAGTTGCGCACTACCTCCCAGCCGTAGCTTGCCATTTCGGTCTTGTGGACTAGAATCACGCCTGCTGCGCCCCGGCGCGCAGCTTCTTCAAACTTGTATGTCCAGCGGCCATAGTATGTGAGCGCCTTGCCCTTAAAGAATTTGGGGTCGTCCGACGGAGGCTCATTCACCAGCATGAGCAGAACCTTGCCCTTCAGGTCAGCGCCCTTGTAATCGTCCCACTTATATTCAGGCGCATTGATGCCATAGCCCACGTAGACCAGGGGAGCATCGATCTGCGACTGTTCAGAGTGGGTCTCGTCCGTGGCCACAAAGTCTTCTGCAAACTTGAGCGTGATGGCAGGGCGTGATTTGGGAACAAAAGTAAGTTGCGTTTTCTGCTGGTCAGTCCGGACGCCGTAGAATTTCACATTCTGGAAGAAGGAATTATTGTCTCCTGCAGGCTGGACTCCGTAGCTTTTGAATTGCTGCGCGATCCAGTCGGCAGCCATGTCGCCGCCTTTCTGTCCTGTGCCGCGCCCCTGAAGAGCATCGTCAGAGAGGTATTTGACCGTAGCCCGAATCTTCTCTGAATCAATGCCATTCATCGCCTGCTGCGCCGAATTCGGCAGCCCGCTCTGTGCCAACAGTGACGTAACCGCGAACACAAGCATTGCGCCAATTCTTTTCATGATGCCTCCAGAGCACCGAACAGAAGGTTTTTGAAGTTCTACGGCAAAGGCCGCGAAATGCGCTAACTCATTGAGTGGTTTGTCATTCCGAGTCGCAGACGAGGAATCTCCTTTTCCAATCGTCAATTGCCAAATTACTCAATTACCAAATTCTGCACTCATTCTCCGCCACCTGCGGAAACTAATTCTTTGATCCTCAACCCGGCTTGAAGTCGGGCACCTGCTCTCCCAGACTAAACAGCCGGACAGGAGCCATGCCGCTGATCGCAGCCAGCCTCCGGTTGAGTTCCTCCATTTCCCGCTTTGACCAGCCGACGCTGGAGAACTCCACTTCGCCTTCAGGTGAAATCATGAAGACGGAGGGAACGTGGGTGAGCCCGTAAGCGTTGGAAGCCGGATATTTACGCGTGTCATCGAGCAAGGTGGGAAACGTCACTCCAAACTCACGATTGAATCCCTTGGTGTCAGCGGCGTCGTTCTGCGAAACGCCGATCAGAGTGAATTTCCCTTTGCTGCCGTAGGCCTTGTAAATGCGCTCCAGGTAGGGAAAAGCAATCTGGCACACTGGGCAGCTCACCTTGAAAAAAGCGGCGACTACAGGGCCGCGGGCTCGTGCCTTGCTCAGCGAAAACTGGGCGCCAGCCAACGAAGGCAACACGATCTCCGGAGCAGCCACCCCGGCTTCAAGTGCAGGCATGCATTCCTCCAACCTCTATTCTAAATAAAGGCAGTTTGTTTTTTCCT
>DATDGH010000363.1:0-5347 GCA_036522215.1 Candidatus Angelobacter sp.
GAGGGTGGCCGGGTAGAAAAGAAGACGCTGTACGGGCGCGCTACCCAGATTTTTGGATTGGATGAGACCGGAACATTGCGCATCGTGCATGAGCACTTGAGCGCGGGTGAGCCGCCGGTTGAGAAGGGTTGACCGAAGGCTGGAGACAACCAGAATTATGATTTGCGGTAGGGGGCAATCGGGACAGCCAAGGAGCTAGTTCAAAGCATGGAAGCCATCTCGCCCGAACAGGTTCGCGCGCAAGTCCGGAAGTTTTGGGAATTTTTTTCCGGTAAGGATAAACCTCATTTCGCTGAATTGTATGCTCCAACAGCCACCGTTTTCTCGGCCGATGCCCGGCGCTGTGAGCCGGCACGGCTGATGCTCGTGCGCCGGGAACGAGAGCTCTTCGCTCCCCAATCGCTGGTAAAGGCCGAAATTGGCGCCATCACCGTACAGGTGCTCGCGTCCGATCTCGCCGCCGCCTCTTATCCGCTTCATTTTTCTGTGACCCGGACCCGCGCCAATGGCGCTCGCGTCCGTGTGGACGTGCCCTGCGGCCGTGCTACCCAGGTTTTTCATCGTAACGAACACGGCACGCTCATGATCATTCACGAACATATGAGTTCGGCGGAGCCGGTCTCACCCATGACGCTCTCGCCGGAATAACACCGCCCTCAGGCCACTCGTCTACTTTATCTCCCGCCAGTCAACCACCTGCACTTCGCTTTTCCCCAGAGATTTGACTCTTCCACTCAAGAGATCAAGACGGTAGACCTCTATGATCAGGTCTGCATCAACCCACTGATGAAAGATCAATTGATTTCCGTCCGGCGACCATACCACGGGAAAAGTGAGCAGTGACAATCTGGAGCCAAATCCTTTTGTTCCCAGAGCAAAAAGCAACTTCTTTTCGCTGCCATCCGGTCTTACGGTGAAACACTGCTTCCTTGAAGGAGAGAAAAATGCAATAACATCCTTGGTCCGTGACCATGCGGGAGCGACGCCATCCGCCAATTTGCTGACTTCATTGGTCTGTACGTCCCACAACACAATCGCACTGCTACCGCTGTTTTCCGCCAATGCCCCGGCATTCCGAACCTCGATCGCCAACCGGGTTCCAGCTCCGTTCCACGAGGGCGCGGCATAATTCGAGATGGTGTACTGCCGGTCACTGACGCTCAAAGGTCCATGGCTGAGCCTGTTGATCGCATTCGATGCCAGATCTATCACATAAAGAATGTGGCCCTGTTCGCCGCTTGCGTCCGCAACTACAGCAAGACGATCGCCTCCAGGGGCCCACGAGATGTCCCAGATTAAGTTGGCTTGAAAGATTTCCTTTTCCGTGCGGCTATCACGATCGTAGATATTGATTCCTTCCCGACGGGGATGCGCTGAGGAGAGATGCACATATGCGATGCGACCGCCCCCGGGAGAAAGCGATGGCGTGGCGGGGTGGAGACAGCATCCACCCGCTACCGATAGGTGTGTGTCCTGGGAAAGCGGCTCGACTGAGCCTTTCCTCAGCACGCCAACATCATTTCCATTACTCGAGTAGACGAGAATCCGCGTTTTCGAATCTCTGATGGAACCGCTCAGTCTCGCTGGTCCCTGAAATTCATTGATCCCGGTTCCCAGCAGCAGCAGCCCGGCAATGACATTGACCAGGAATTTCACCGATTCTCTCGTCCGTTACTCACCATAAGTAACATGCGTGGTGGCGGCGGTAACCGGGGGCGCCCTTCATCTTTGGAGGCGTCATCCCCGCTTCCTTAATCAAGTCGTACACGTAGCTATTGCTGTTGTTGTAGCAGCCGCTCAAAGCGCGATTGTGATAGTTTTTGCCGCAGGAGTAACAGGTATCTGCTGCGATCTCCTCGATAAGGCGTTGCATTTTTTCCGGCGTTGCGTCCGTCACAATTTTGCATTCGCCTCCGCTGTCCAGATTGTCGGTGCTTTGATCGAGCACCGGCTGTTTGTTTATGTTTGCCGCTCCAACCGGATGGATTCCCACGGTATGCACAAAGCCTCCCGCGCTGGGAATGAACACCGCATTGGTAAAGCTGATGTAGGAGTGATGCAAATGGCGCACCAGCAGCCGGTTCAAACCCAGGAGTAACCAATTCCTCGACCCTGCCCAGCGTGGCAGAGGCCTGCGACAAACACGCACAAGTCCACCCTCAGGGGCGCTGCTGGAAGAACCGATCACAGGTGAATCATGACCGACAGCAAAGCCTGCCGCCGGCAAACAAAATGCCAGAGCAAGCAACAGCATCAAACACGGTCTGTTTGGTCCGTGCTTCACAAGATTCATCCGCGCGCGCGAAAGTTTTGAGTATTTTCTTAAGCCCACAATGATAAACCAGCTTCTAACTTCCTGTACTTGGCCGCTGGCCCATCAAGTGACCCGATGATCGGATCCATGCCGTCGAAATTCCAAGCCTTCAGCCCAGGCAGTCAGCGGGCTGAACACTGACTGCTCTCCACTGATTGCTCGCCAAGCTGTTTGGAATCAGTGGATACTCAAACGCCTCGAGGTGTTGGGTGTTTCTTCCGATGACCCGATGACCCGACGACCCGATGACCCGATTGTCAGGAGGCCGTCAGTGGCTCTTATGACCTGCACTCTTAGTACCGCGACCCGAGTGCTATTCTTATACCTCCGAGTCTTCTATGAAAACAAATCTTCCTGTTCTACTCTTTCTGTCTTCATTTTTCCTCTTCGTAACCACAATTCCCGCTCAGGATCTTGCCTCCTTCGAAAAGCGGATTACGGTGCAAAAACTCGCAAATGGATTGACGGTGGTCATCATGGAGCGGCCGGAGGCCCCGGTGTTCTCCTTCTACACCCACGTGGACGCTGGCGCTGCGCAAGAGGTCACGGGCATCACCGGACTGGCGCATATGTTTGAACACATGGCGTTCAAGGGGACGGATAAGATCGGCACCACCAACTATGCGAAAGAAAAAGTCGCGCTGCAAAAAGTAGAAGAGGCATATGCCGCCTACCAGGCAGAAAACGAGAAGACGGTTGGCCGTGATCCTAAGAAAGTCGCAGAACTGGACAAGGCATGGAAAGAAGCCATTGAAGAAGCCGACAAGTATGTGATTCCCAACCAGTTTGGCGAGATTGTCGAGAGCCAGGGTGGAGTTGGGCTGAATGCATTCACTGACTGGGATGAAACCGGTTACCACTATTCTTTCCCGGAAAATCGTCTCGAACTGTGGGCCTATCTGGAGTCGGAGCGGTTTCTCCATCCGGTGATGCGCGAGTTCTATAAAGAACGTGACGTGGTTTACGAAGAACGCCGCCTGCGCGTTGACAGCTCGCCTCAGGGCCGTCTGTTGGAGCAGTTTCTCCGTTCAGCATTCATCGCACATCCCTACGGACGTCCGGTTTTGGGTTGGCCCTCTGATCTGCGCGCCTTCTCCGCCACTGACGCCCAGAATTTTTTTCACAAATACTATATTCCCGGCAACATGGTGGTCACGGTAGTTGGCGATGTGAAAGCCTCTCAAGCTATGCCTGTTATCCAGAAATATTTTGGGCGCCTGTCTGCGGCCCCCATGCCGGAACCGTTACGCACCAAAGAACCGCCGCAGATCGCGGTTCGAGAAGACATCCTGAACGAACAGAGCCAGCCGCTCTACGTTGAGGGCTATCACCGGCCCAGCGTGATAGATCCTGATGATCCGGTCTATGATGTGATCGCTGACCTGCTTTCCAAAGGACGCACATCCCGCTTGTATCGCTCGCTGGTGCGTGATAAACAAATTGCCCTTGCAGCCGAGGGCGGCAGCTATCCGGGCGGGAAGTATCCGACCCTGTTTTACTTCTTCGCCGTTCCTACCCAGGGCCACACGGCCCGTGAGATGGCCCGGCCAATCCACGGTGAAATCGAAAAACTGAAAACCACGGATGTAAGCGATGAAGAGCTGCGATCGGTGAAGACCCGAGCCAAGGCAGACCTGATTCGCGGCCTTGCCGATAATGAAGGGCTTGCGCTGGTGATTGGCATGACTCAGGCCCGCTTTGGAGACTGGCGGGAAATTTTCCGCGACCTTGATCGGATTGAGAAGGTGACCAAAGCCGACATCCGGCGCGTTGCCAATAGCACCTTCACAGAGAACAACCGCACCGTCACCGTGATCGAGACCCAGAAACCCTCGGCAACGCCCGCAGGTACGGGAGGACAACAGTGAAATCGGGTCATCGGATCATCGCATCGTCCACCGCCGGCCGGGACAGGTCACATTACTGGTTCCTGCTCTTCGCCCTCCTGTGTAGCTTGCCATCCGTTGCCTTTGCTCAGACCCGGCAAGCGACCCCGCCATCTCGAAACACCCAATCCAGTTCGACGCCTCCATCGTGGAAGCAGATTCCCGTCCCGCCCTTGCACCAGTTTCATCCGCAGGAACCTAAGCGAGTGGAGTTGGCAAATGGCCTGGTAATTTTTCTTCAGGAAGACCATGAACTACCGCTGATCGACGGGCGCATCCGCATTCGCGGCGGCCAGCGAGATGAACTCGCGGAGAAAGCAGGACTCGAAGCCGTCTATGCCGAGGTCTGGCGCACCGGCGGCACCAAGAGCAAGACCGGCGATGAACTGGATGATCTCCTGGAAATGCGCGCAGCGCGTGTGGAGGCTTCGCCCGGAATCGATTCAACGTCTCTTGGCTGGTCCTCACTCAAAGAAGACTTTGACCAGGTCCTGCCAGTAGTGCTGGATTTACTGCAAAATCCGGAGTTTCGGCAAGACAAGTTGGATCTTGCCAAACAGCAGTTCTTAAGTCTTGTCCTTCGCCGCAACGATGATTCAGGCGAGATCGCGCAGCGTGAGGCCACGCGCCTTGCTTATGGCCGCGATAACCCTTATGCCCGCATTCCCGAATACTACACTGTGGCTGCGATCACACGCGATGATCTGCTGAACTGGCATAAACGCACCTTTGCCGCCAGCAATATGATTCTGGGAATTGCAGGCGACTTTGACGCTGCGGTAATGGAAAAAAAATTGAGCGACGCCTTTGGCAAACTCCCCAAAGGGCAGCCGTTCCCCAGGCCTGACGTCACTTCTCATGACCCGGTTCCGGGTATCTATCTCGTGCAAAAAGAAGACGTGAACCAGAGCACGATCGAGATGGTGGGGTTTGGAATCGAAAGGCGCAATCCTGACTATTATGCTGTTGAAGTGCTGAACGAGCTTTTTGGCGGAGGATTCAACTCACGACTTTTTTCCAACATTCGCACTCGCCAGGGCCTGGCCTACAGCGTGGGTGGCGGAATTGGAGCAGCTTACGACCATCCCGGCATCCTCCGCTTCAGTGCCAGTACCAAGAGCAGCACCACGGCCGCCGTCATTGCGTC
>DATDGH010000364.1:0-17612 GCA_036522215.1 Candidatus Angelobacter sp.
ACTCATGCAGCTCTTCTACGCGGCGCAACAATTTGCGTGCTTCTTCCAGGCGAGGCGACTTCGGATCCGTCAGCTCCAGCCGGGCGATCTCCACCATCAGCTCTTCCCTTTTGGGAAGAAACTCGTGCAGCGGAGGATCCAGCAGACGAATGGTCACTGCCAGACCGCCCATGGCGCGGAAAAGGCCTTCAAAATCTTCGCGCTGCATGGGAAGCAGCTTGGCCAGTTCTGTCCGTCGCGACTCCTCCGTTTTCGCCAGGATCATGGCGCGCATGTGAGGAATGCGGTCTTCCGCAAAAAACATGTGTTCGGTGCGGCAGAGCCCGATGCCCTCCGCGCCAAACGACCGGGCGGCGACGGCATCACGGGGAATGTCCGCGTTGGCCCGGACTCCGATTTTGCGAAACGGCTCCGCCCACGAAAGCAGGGTCTGCAAATCAGGATCGTCAGGGCTCGCGGGCACGGTGTTCAATTTGCCTTTGATCACGCGGCCGGTAGTTCCGTCCAGAGAGATCCAGTCGCCTTCCTTCAAGTGCAGCGAACCGATCTTCAATTCTTTCTTTTTCTCGTTCACGTCAAGGTCGCCCGCGCCCACAATGCAGCACTTGCCCATGCCACGAGTGACAACAGCCGCGTGGTTGGTCATGCCGCCACGGGAAGTGAGAATGCCGGCAGCGACTTCCATGCCATGAATGTCCTCGGGCGTGGTCTCCGCCCGCACCAGAATTACAGGTTTCTTCGGCGATGCGGTTCCTGCCTGCTTAACCGCGTCATCGGCGGTGAAAACAATCTGGCCCACAGCAGCGCCGGGAGAGGCCGGCAATCCCTTGGCCACCACTTCCACTTTGCTGCTCTTCTCATCCAGCCGGGGCACCAGCAGGTCATAGAGCTGGTTGGGATCAACTCTGAAGATGGCTTCCTGTTTGCTGATCAAGCCTTCCTTGACCATGTCAATAGCCACGCGGATGGCGGCCAATCCCGTGCGTTTCCCATTTCGGGTCTGCAGCATGTACAGGCGGCCTTCCTGAATGGTGAATTCAAAATCCTGCATGTCGCGATAGTGCTTTTCCAGCCGCGAAGTGATGTCGCGCAGTTGCTGGTAGACCTGCGGCATGCGTTTTTCCAACTCGCTGATGTGCAGCGGCGTGCGAATGCCGGCAACCACATCCTCTCCCTGGGCGTTCATCAGAAACTCACCGTAAAATTCCCTGGTTCCGATGGCAGGATTGCGAGTAAAGCCCACTCCAGTCCCGCTGGTCTCGCCCATATTGCCGAAGACCATGGCCTGCACCGTGACCGCGGTGCCCAGGTCATCGGCGATGTTGTTGATGCGGCGATAGACTTTGGCGCGATCATTCTGCCAGGATTGGAACACAGCATCGCGGGCAAGCCGCAGTTGTTCGATTGGTTCCTGGGGGAAGTCGCGTCCGGAATGCGTGCGCACCACGTTCTTGTATTCTGCAATGATCTGCTGGAGATCGTTGGCATCGAGCTCAGTATCGAGGGAGGCGCCCCGCTTCTTTTTCTGGGCGTTAAATACTTCGTCGAATGCTTCCTTTTCGATTCCCAGCACGACGTTGCCGAACATCTGAATCAGACGGCGATAAGAATCGTAGGCAAAACGTTCATTGCCGGTCTTACGGGCCAGGGCCGCCACACTTGAGTCGTTCAGACCAAGGTTAAGAATGGTGTCCATCATTCCCGGCATGGAGAACTTGGCGCCCGAGCGGACGCTGACCAGCAGAGGATTGTCGCCGGCTCCCAGCTTCTGTCCTTGCAGCTTCTCCAGACGTGCCAATGCGTCCAGGGTTTGGCGGTCTACCTCGGCCGATGCCTTGCCGGTCTTCATAAACTCGCGGCAAGCTTCGGTCTGAATGGTGAAACCCGGCGGGACCGGCAGGAGGGCGTTGGTCATCTCTGCCAGCCCGGCGCCCTTGCCTCCGAGTTCATCTTTCATTTTGCCGTTGCCGTCGGCCTTGCCCGCGCCGAAGAAAAAGACATACTGGAAAGCGGTTTGGGACGCGGCGTTGGATTGCAATTCAGAAGCAGGGGTTACACTCATGTGCTGTTGGTCTCCCAGAAAAGGTTATACATTCAGTATAAACGGGATGACCGCATTCGAATATGCGTACATCCCGGCAATCCCGCTGAAGGTGGTGTTTCTCTGCCGAAAATCGTCGAATGCGGGATACGACGTAGTGAGAAGCCGTCCGCTCATCCACGGCTTGTGGCGGATCTGATACAAGCTCTCTGGATCGCTCACATTCTGATTGCCGCTTCTTTGGCCTTGACCATCCACAAAAAGTAAGGAATAATTACTAGGTAAGGAATTTATGTCGCAGTAAGGATAACACGATGTTGCATTCAACGATAACAAGCAAGGGACAGACAACCATTCCGGGGAAGATCCGTAAGGCGCTGAAAATCAAGCCGGGCGACAAGCTGGAGTACGAAGTGGAAGGAAACCATGCCACCATTCGCGTTCATCTGGGTACACGATCTCTCAAGGGTGCGCTCGCCAGCAAAAAAGGCAAAGGGATGTCATTTCTCCAAATCCGCGCGGCTGCGGCGAAGGCGGCCCGCCATCGTGAGAGCATCCGGTGAGCAAACGAAGGCTTATGGACACCAATCTGATCATTCGCTATCTGGTACAAGACCATGAAAAGCATGCCAAGGCTGCGGGAAAGCTGTTTGATGCCTGCGACCGCGGGGACGTGGTGATTGTGCTATTGCCGGTGGTTCTGGCCGAGTGCGTATTTGTGCTGGAGTCTTTCTATGAGCATCCCCGTGAAGATATCGCATCGGCGCTCCGCAGACTCATTTCCAGCCCTGGTGTTGAAATCGACCGTGCGGCGATTCAGTTGAACGCATTGGATCGCTATGGAAAAACGAGGGTCCATTTCGTGGACTGTGGGATTGCCGCGACGGCTGCGGCGGAAAAGATATCGATAGCCTCGTTCGATCAGGACTTTCGGAAGTTCACCGACGTCCGCGTAGACATCCAGTAGTTTACTCTTCGGCGTGCCGTGGGGTAAATGCTAATTGCTGCCTTCCTGATTCGCGTTCTTAGCGTGAATTCGCGGCTGAAAAGGGTTTTGTCTTCTCTGCTGTTCCCTATTCCCTGTCCCCAGTTCCCCACTCTGGCCTGTTCCCTATTCCCTGTTCCCTATTCTCTACTCTGCTGTTGGTGTAGGGTCGCTAATTGCCAACTGCTAATTGCTAATGGCTGCCTTTCTGTTCCCTGCCGCAGGTCCGCCGTGGCGGATTGCCTGTCCCTGTCCCCTAGAATGCCCGTGTGGCACCGTCGCCCTCGGCGGTGGGAAAGCCCGCCACAGGAGCGCGGGTGTTGCTTTTGCAGTTGCAGTTCTGTTGCAGTTCTGTTGCAGCTCTGGCTGATTGCTGACTACTGAGCGCTAAATGCTGCTTTTCTATTGCCTGTGGCCTATTTCCATCGCACTCGTAAATGAAGTTGTTATCTTGAGCGTACGAGCTTGCTCCTTCGTCAACGTCTGTCGCCAATGATCAATACTGGACGCCAAAGCCAATTCCTTTACTAAATCAACGATTTGCGGGTTGTGCTGCAGTGTCACGTGCGTGAGGTCAGCACAGATGGTGTGCTCAACGTGAAAATAAGAATGGCCGAATCGGGCCGGGTCATTAATAGTTCCCGCCTTTTCGGAACGCCGATCGGGCCCCGCTGGAATCAGGCTGTTACTGGCACAATCAGTGGGCGGGTTGGACTAGGCCGCCAGAACTGCGTATTTTTTACTTCTTTCGCTTGAGGGCTTCCCTCGCTCCAATCTTCGCCAAGCCCAAAACGATTCCGGATCTCGTTAGAACGGCATCAGGCCAAAGGGCATCCGCGGCTTTTTGCAGGGTGGTGAAGTCTTGAGCGGTCATCTTGACATTAATTTGGACAGTGCGCTTCGGATTGGATTGCATCTCGGCATAATGTTCACCGTTGCAATCAGCGCCGGCAATGGTATTATTAGTATTATTAGTACCAGCAGCATTTACGAGCGATCGGTCATTCGAGGGCGGCTGTGCCACACAACAGAAAACAAAACGGGCACATGCCGATGTTGAAGCATCGACATGGCCCTAACCAACACTCGCGTGCTCGGAGGCACGCAAACGATGGCTATCACCAAAAGTAAATCGTCAATCCACCCAAGTAAAGTCGCTCGACGCAATGACCGTCGAGCCTCAACTCGTCATTCCGATCGACGCAAGCCTGCGGAGAGAAGGAACCAGACCCGAAGTGCGCCTGACTACCGAATCCCTCACCCAAAAACCATTTACTTTCACCAAGCCGAAGGCCGGGTCGTAAAGCAAATCGAATTCTTCACTGACCCGAGCTCTAACACCCTCAGCCTCAGATTTCAGGACGACACCAGTCTGAGTTTTGAGTTCGCCACTGGCTTTGCCATGGAAGCCTATTTCTCCCGCTGGAAAGAGGGCAACGAGCGCGTCCTCAAGTATTGGCCCAGGACCCGCTGGGAACCATCCTTCTGATGTCTCTCGGGGCGCACGCTCGGCGGAGCGGGCGGCCCTGCCCATTCCTGGTCTTGCCTCTGCGTCCTCCGTGTCCTCAGTGGTCACGGTGTCCTTTTGCACTTCGGGCCCAGCTCTGGCCAATTGCCAGGTGCCGATTGCTAAATGCTGCCTTTCTATGGTTTTGCCGTTCCCGTCCCCTGTCCCCTGTCACCTGTACCCTGTTTCCTACCCTTTGTGTCCTTCGTGGTAGAGCGGTGTTGCAGTTGCAGTTGCTTTTGTCTTCCTGTGGCCTGTGGCCTGTGACCTATGGCCCGTCCCCTGTTCCCTGTCCCTGTGTCCTAGCTTTCCCCCAATGTTTATGCGGGTTGTAGTAGGGTTTTGCCCTCCCGGAGGGTTTTCCCGTAGCCAGCCCACCGTGGCGGATGGCCTCTGTGGTAACGGTGTTGCTTTTGCACTTCGGGCCCAGCTCTGGCCAATTGCTAAATGCCAATTGCTAAATGCTGCCTTTCCATGGCTTATGGCCTCTCTCAATGGTTAAAACCAGTGAATCTGACAGTCTTTCGACAGCACTTTATTGACTTCTCATCATCCCCATGCAATTCTGAAACTGTAAGACAAATCGCCCTAGGGCGAGCGGGACTTTGTGGTTCCCGTAACGATCTTTGACAACTAAATAGACGAAGTGCTGCGCTAACTGAACCGCAGCACCACGGCAGACCATTCTGACCGAAGCGAGCAGTGTTGCTGAGGAAGAATCTAGATTGCTTCTTCCTTTGCGGGCGTGATCCCGCAAGGCGGGAGGGAGCCTTCTGCCGAAATCCTGAGCGGTAGTCGAAGGATCTGCTGCTTGGGAGAATTGTATGCACGCGCGTTAACAGGATCGCGCGTGCATCGGGAGAAGTGTGCCTTGACCTTTGATTTCAAATTACCAAGTTACCAACTTGCGAAGTTGCCAACTTCTTTCCGATTCGTCCGTTTGCGTCAACCTATCCCCTGGATTGGAGGTAGCGCTACCAAAACCCCTCTCGCTACCTCTGCCGCTACCAGGTTTTCGCTGATGACAAAGGAGTTAAAGGCATGGTAGCGGGAGTAGCGGCAAAAAGGCACTTTTCTGAAAAAGGCTCGAAAATCTAGCAAAATTGCACTACAAAAGGTGCAGAAGAATTTCCGGCTTTTGTAAATCTGCGGCCGTCCGCGTGAATCAGCGGCAGAATGGGGTTGCGGTTGATTTTGGAGTTTTGGTCCGCTGATTTCCGAGCCGCTTGGAATTGCGTTCCGCGAGGCGTTCCGAGAGCGGTTTTCGCCCAATTGGCGTAGGTTCTCGCGGAATCGCGGAATCACCCCCCTCTTTTGTAAAAATGCTTCCACCCTAAAGACACTGCTGGTTATATCCATCAGCCTGCGACGAGGGTTTTGGTGGTTCCTGGTTTTGGGGCTGCTTTTAGTTTTCCTGTGACCTGTCACCTGCCTTGTGATTCTCCAGCAAGATTGTGTCCCAAAAACGTTCCAACAACACAGGCTCTTGCTGTGGTGTTCGAATGATCATGAGTGAAGACAACCCAAGGTTACGGGCGCTGCTCTTGCTGGTTCCGGCGGCGGTTTGCGTCATCCTCCTGTCGTGCCGCAGGTCTCAACCTCGTCCAGCCAATGTTCCCAGCACTGCGGTGTTGGTTCACGGAAACTACATCGCTTGTGTGCCTCGTGTTCCTGAAGAGGCAGAGATCAATCCGCATTACTGTACTGTTTATAGCGGCGCAACCGGGGAAGTACTGGGCAATGATCCGATGCTGGAGAGGCTCAGGGACATGGCATCGCGCAAGGGTGGCTCTGCCATTGATTGCGGTCAAATGCCGGATTCCCGCGTCTCGCAATGCGTACAAACGGCGTTCCAGAATGGGAAGGCATTTTTTGCCCGCTATGAGGGGGCGTTGGCCTCCACCTATGGTCTGGCGGGCGACGCGGAGGGGAACATCTCCTGGATTGTGTATGATCTCCGGGGCTTTTCGCCCATCGCGGCCGGACGGTTCACTCAGCTATTCGATGCCAATCACACTAGGGTGACTTCGTGCGTCCCGCCTGTCAAGCTGGGAAGTATTGACGAGGGCCTGTTGGGGTGCATCACTCCCGTGAATGAGGAAGCCTCGGCGAGGGCTGCGCAAGAGAAGCCAATCGAAACTACGGTCTGCGCGGTGACTGAGAATCCAGCGGCATTCAACAACAAAATGGTGCGGCTCCATGGGCATCTCTTCGTAAATTTTGAATATTCGATGTTCTCCGGTGATGGCTGTTCGGGCGTGCTCTGGTTTACTTATGCAGGGGTCGAGTGGCCGCCGGGGCTGGTCCTCTACCTGGGCGGCGGAGCCACGCCAGGCGCGGAAGATGCCGATGGAAAGCGAATTCTGCCCGTTCCCGTCAAGCTGGTTCGCGACCCGAACTTAGATGGGTTTGAGAGACTGCTGAAGGCCAGAGCTGGGGCTAAGAGAATAAAGCGCAGTGGGTTTCCTTTCCATCGGGTGAGCGCGACTTTTGTGGGAAGGATCGACGCGGTTTCCCAGGAGGTTCACGCATTTCATTTGACGCCAGCGGGAAGACTTTGGCGGGACCTGCTGGGCTTTGGCCCAATGGGCGGTTACGATGCCCAGTTCGTGATGCAGTCGGTAGAGAACGACGCGGTCCTGGAAGAACGTAGCCCGTAGATCGAGATCTTATTCGTGTCAAAAGGGCCAAAGCGACAAAGCAAGTTGTTCCTCAAGACAGAAAAGTTCGACGATATGGCCAGCGTTTTCAGAGAAACCTGGTATTCCTTTTAGCCGCCGCTGGATTTTTTGCAATGTTTGTGTCTTGGATGGGCCTATTCGGTGGGGCGGGGCGGCACGATTCTGGCCTTGTCAGATGGGAAGCAGAAACAACTACCTCTGCAGGTTGCAATGTGACGATGTTTGCCGGAGATCATTTCTTCGTTCATAATTCCGGAATGGGTTTTGTTGATGCTTTCCGGAGTGATGTCCTCAGCACCTTACGTAGCCCCGTACAGGAAGTTTGAAAGTGTTTCCAATGGCTGGCCTGCATGCCAGAAATGCGAAATTAGCTACCGGCGAAGTTCACCTTTGGCAAATCAATCTCATTGGGCGGGGGGCCAAGATCCACTCTGATCGCACGGTGCTGTCACGCGACGAGATTCAACGCGCCGACCGATTTCATTTTGAGCGGGATAGAATGCGATTCATCATTGCACGAGGAACGATGAGGAAAATTCTCGCGTCCTATGTGGGCATGCCCCCGCGAGAGCTGGTTTTTTGCTATAGCGCCAAAGGCAAGCCTGCATTCCCCGCCGACCCGCAGGGACTCGACCTGAGGTTCAACTTGTCGCATTCCCGCGATTTCGCCCTTCTGGCGGTGGCTCAGGGGCTTTCCCTGGGTGTAGATATTGAGTTTGTGAATCACGAATTTGCGACTGACGAAATTGCCACCCGTTTCTTTTCTGCTGCAGAAGTACGAACTTTGCGCAGCCTGCCTCTGGACGAGAGAACGGATGGATTTTTTAGCTGCTGGACGCGAAAAGAAGCATATATCAAGGCCGTGGGTGAGGGACTTTCCCTCCCGCTGAATAGTTTTGATGTGGCATTCGGTCCTGAAGTTCCGGCAGCTCTCTTGCGCGTAGAAGAGTCGCCTCAGGAACTGTTGCGGTGGAGCATGTATCAAATCTCCGCACCCCAGGGATACGCTGCCGCACTGGTAGTTGAAGGCCAGGGACACCGGTTGCGTGAGTATGCGTGGGAATCGGAACCCTGGCTGGCAATTTAGACTTACATACCGGGATACCTTCCCAAAAATATCAGCACAAAGTCGATTGAGTCCTGAATTCCGTGGGCAATGATTGGGACAGAGAGCGAACATCCTGTGCGCAAATAAATTACTCCCAGAAGAAATCCCATGAGACCTTCGTCGAGCACGCCGGTGATTCCCTGATAGGAGTGAATCAGTCCAAATGCTACGTGGACCGCAATGAGGCTGACGATCCATGCGGTCCTGGTGCGATTCAGGAGGTCAGCAACGCGGTTCATCAAATAGCCGCGATAAACCATCTCCTCGCCGAAAGCAGCAATAATCCAGGCGAGAACCAGATACTTCACCGTCAGTTGAAGATTTCCGGTGAGTGCGCGAAAACTGCCCAGGTCTGCTGGCTTTCCCGTCATCCGCACCAGCAACGGCTGGCTGACGAAGAGTTCAAATGCTTCCAGTAGAAGACCTGCCGCAACACCCAATGCGACCGTGGTCTTCCAGCTCTGGTGAACTCTCAGCCCGACATCCCGCCAACTTACCTTTCGTATCCAGAGTGAGATCCATCCCATGGCCAGCAGGAGCGGAGTGGTGTTGAAAGAAATGAGCCGCCAGTCATCAGCCACAAACACAGCCATGACAACCAGCAACTCACCGATAGCCAACCACTTGCTATTTCGCCAGCCGCGCTTCGCTCCTCTGAAAAAGGATTTTCCTCTGATGTGATTCAGGAGGCCCCCGCTCATTGAAGGCGCCATTCAGGCGAAGGCTATTCCTGCTGGATTTGAGCTCCTGCCCCATTTACGTGCGGTGTACGTGTCGCAGGCAGCAACTGGCTTATCTGGTCAGCATGTTCGGCTTCCCGTACGGGTATTTCGGTGGCGCCATATCTCAGGCTGAGGTAGTCATAAACATGCGGCAAGGTATTGACCAGATGTTCTGATCTCTTCCGAATCTCATGGAACGCGGCAATCGCCGGAGCTGCGGGGACGTGATCCAGTATCGTGAGCCCGCGCCGTGGCACAGATCCCAGGCCGATGAGCATAGTGCTGTAGGAGTATGCTGTGAAACCGTGGAAGTTGGGGTTGATGGTGCGGTCCGTGGGCAGCCGTTCCTGCCACAACCGCAAACGCTCCTCCAATCCGTCAGGCACAACCAGTTCATGATTGGTGGCTTTCCAGAAAGGCGTGTCATCCCTGGTGCTGGCCACATAGTGCATGGTCAGAAACTCACGGACCCCGTCAATGCAGTCTCCTACTGCTTTGTTATAACTCCTGATGCTGGCCTCTTCAGGCTCGAGCCGGGGGAAATAGTTGACCAATTGCTCAAGTCCGTGATGAATGAAGAAGATGCCGGTTGACTCCAGAGGCTCAACGAATCCGCTGGCCAGTCCGATGGCCACGCAGTTCTTCACCCACGATCTTGCCGATCTGCCTACTCTCATTTTGATATGAGAAGCTTTGCAGCCGTCAGCCTTGAGGCCCAGATGGCGGCGAAACTCCTGCTCCGCAGCTTCAGGAGTAGTGAACGCACTCGAATAGACATAGCCGGTACCGGTCCGGTGATACAGCGGAATCTTCCATACCCATCCCGAGCTCAAAGCAGTGGCGGTGGTGTAAGGCTCCATGGAGTGCATGGCATGATCGCCGGGCACCTGCATGGCAATGGCGCTGTCACACGGCAGCGATTCAGTAAAGGAAATGAAAGGTTCTCCGAGCGCTTTGTTGATCAACAGGCCGCGGAACCCGGTGCAATCAATGAAGAGATCGCCCTCGACTTCGCCATGTTCTTTCGTGGTAACGGAGCGAATGTACCCGTTCTCATCCAACTTCACGTCAACCACGTCATCCAGTACCTGGTTTACACCCCGCTTCCGCGCATAGCGTGTCAAAAATCTGGCCAGGAGGGCCGCATCGAAGTGGTAGGCATAGGGGTACTGAATGTGAAGATCATCCACGAACACTGAGTTGTTGTCGGTCCTGGGTCCGCCGATATATCCATCCACCTTGCTGTCAAAGGAGCGGCCGTCAAAGTAACGCGGCGATCTTTGCGCATCGCAAATGGCAGGAACGGTGAAACAGGCGTAATCAAACGGTGCAGTTTGTTCTTTCAATTTCAGCCACCATTCAGCCATGCTCCATCCCTGTACCAGATTGAACTTCTGAAAAGGGTGGTAGAAATGACGGCGTTCGCGGTTCCAATCCACGAAACGAATCGCGAGTTTATAGTTGGCATGGCATTCCGGCATCCAGTCTTCCTCGCGCAGACCGAGGAACTCAAAAAACAGATGGATATAGCTGAAGGTTGCTTCACCCACACCGATGGTGCTGATGTTGGGCGACTCAACCAGTGAAATATCAACCTTGCGGTCGAAAGCTTTACTGAGGAACGATGCCGTCATCCAGCCGGATGAACCACCACCGACGATAACCACTTTGAACTTCTTTTCACCATTAGCGCTGATTGCCATAGATTCTCCTTAATCTTCCAAATCTTTTATTAACTGTTATTTCCCCGCACAGACAGCAGGTTGGTGATGTTGATGTGTCTGTTGCCCACTGAAGAAATCCCGGACCGATTGTTCCAATCCTCTCGATGCCGCGGCCCAGCGGGCCCTTTGCCGGCTGATCACGTGATATTGATCCAGCCAGTTTTCGCGAAGTCTGACAATGGCGGCTTTCAGATTTTCAGGAGAAGGACCGCCTCCGTATTTGGCGCGAACGACACATGACGCAGGGTCCCAATCGCCGGCGACATTGCCCACACCAGCGGCATCCGAAGAGGCCGGTTGATCCAACGAGACCAAACCGCGAGCCATAGCTTCAGTTACGGCCTTGCCTACGAGATAGTGAGCGGAACGAAAATCAATGTTCTGCTCCAGGGCCATTCGCGTTGCCAGGGCCGTGGCGTTGACAAAACCTTCAGCCGCCCGGCGCAGCATCCGGTCCGGGCAGGGACGCGCCTGAGAGACCACCAACCTCAAGAGCGTGGCTGCGTCAGCAATGTCGTTCAACGCACCCCAGAGTGGCCGCACTGACTCAGTACCGCAGGCAATGGTGTTGGTAAACGGTGCGCTGTGGGTGGCTCCTACCGCGGTCACAAATGCACCCAGGGCAGATGCTGTGCGGCCCTGCACGTGTTCCAGGAGAAAGGGATTTCTTTTTTGTGGCATTGCAGAACTTGAACCGACCAACTCATCCGGAAGCCAGAGGAAGTGGAATTCATGCGTAAGCCACTGAAGAAGGTCGGTGGCGATGCGGCTCAAAGTCGTGCCAAAAATCGCTGCCCCCGCCAACAGATGGAGCACGACATCGCGAGACGCAACTGCGTCGACTGAGTTGAGCCTGCACGATCTGAAGCCAAGAAGGTCTGCTGTTCTGGCAGCGTTGATGGGAACCGCAGTGCCGGCTACAGTTCCGGCGCCCAAAGGTGATGTATCAATATCTCGAGCAGCATAAATCAGGGCTTCCAGATCGCGACTGATTGCCGCAGCGGCTCCTGCCAGATAGTGGCCGTAAGTAATGGGTTCTGCCGGTTGTCCGTGTGTATACGCCGGCATCACCACCGCAGCATGCAATCCAGCTTTGCGCAACAGTACCGCCTGAAGGCGAAAGATAGAGTTCAGAACCTGGACGTAGGGCTGCCGCAGTTTTAAGCGAACCAGGGTGGCATTCAAGTCATTGCGTGATCTGGCTGTCTGGAGCAAACCGCCGATCCGGGCGCCCTCGGCTTCAATGAGATAGTTTTCATAGAGCAAAAACAGTCCGCGCAAGGAGGAACGTGATTTAAGAGGAACAAAGTGCTGTTCCCTCAACGTCATTATTCTCTTGAGCAGACGCTGGGCCGCTCCGGCTTGAATGATGTTTTCTTCAGCCAGCATCAGCACGTGGGCCAGGTCAATGGAGCTGATGTAAGGCAGATCGTCTTCGATCTGCTGATCCAGACCACGCTCGAAAAGAATTCTTCGGGCCACGCGTGTCAATGGCCTTTGAATTCGTCCTGTATTTCCCGGACTTGACATAAATTTTTGCTGCTGGAGGCGCTTCCTGAGCTGCGATGCTGTCAGAGGCGGTGCGGAACGCTGAGATCGAAGTTTTTGTTGTCGAGGTAAATGTTGTAGCGAACGGCTCCAGGACGGCCGACGTAAGATGATCAGTGCAAGAGAATTTCTTTTTCTCCAAAAAGACGCTCGGCAATGATGCCGCTCTTACGGCAATAGTCAAGCAGGCGGTTCGATTCCACGATGGGGCGGGATTCTTCCGTATACTTCAGGCTCATGATGTAGTTCAGCCACGGTTCCTGGCCCATTGCGTAGACGTAGACTTCCTTGCAGTTGTACTGAGCAACGATATTCCTGGCTTGTTCGAAATTCGATCCCGACAAGCGGCGCGATTCGTCCATGGAACGCTCAAGCCGCTGGGTAAGGAGGGGACCATACAACCAGCTAAGGGGCGCTCCGTCGCATTCCATTCCCAAAAAGACAGCGTCCACGTCGCCAATTTCACGATGCAGAAGCTGGTAAAGGCGAGGCTCAATGTTGCAGGAATCAGCCGCAAACAACAGCGAATGCTCTCCGGCTTTGACCAGATATGCCAGTTTGCTGGCAATATCCAGGTCTGAATGCTCGCCCAAGAAGGGCAGTCCTGTAATCGAGCCGTTGGGCGTGGGGATTTCCTGCATCTGGTCGAGAGACACTACATTCTTGAAGCCTGCATTCCTCAACAGGAGTTCCAGGGACGGATCCTGCAAAGAACCAACGGAATTTCTCGGCACCACAACGCATTTTACTTTGTGCCTGATCTGCAGAAGCGTCTCAAACAGCACATGGTCCTGATGATTATGAGTAATGACTACATAATCAATGGAATCCGGCAGGTCGCGATAGGTATAGCGAGAAACATCGCTCTCATAGGTGTAACTCAGCACCGGATCGAACATCATGCTCACGCCTCCGGTTTCAATGAGAATGCAGGCGTGGCCGAAGTAGCGCCAGCGCACTCCGGGGCCGGTGTATGGGACGTATGGCGGAGGCGGCTCCTCAGTCAGGAATGATCGCAGCAACTTTTGCGACTCTGCGTTCCCATTGATGTGGACCATGTCTTTGATCTCGCCAAATGGCCTGGGACCGGTTTTTGTCCTGAACAGTTCGTCCACGGACTCGTGGTCGAAAGGCAGGCGAATGTGGAGCAGCCCTTCAGATTCCAGACGTGGTGTGCTCAATACAAATGGACGATTGTCGCCGTTGATGAGGGACAGCATAAGGCTCTGTGCCGAGCGGTCATAGTACTTTGAGCGATATAGCAAAGGCTCCAACAACTTGAAGGAAGGTTGGTTGTTGAGATCGTACACCAGTTCTACGTAGCCACGGAGTATGTCTGGAATCTCCTGATATAAGGGTTGCAGCGAATACCCTTTGGCTTTGGTGCGAAGACAGGTATCCAGGTCCTGCACGGCCTGTGAGAGCTCAAAAAGATGGGCCCGCTCACGCCGGATACGATCGCGCAATGCTCTAATCTCATCTACTCTCTTACCCTCATAGTCAATGAACGGGCCGCCCATCATCTTGGGGTTCTTTGCGGCCTTTGCGTGCACCTGCGGGGCGCTGACATAAGAGTCCATGATTTTCATGTGCCTCTCAGTAATGTTGCGCGCCGCGGTGGCCGGTGGAATAAGGTGCGCCCACGCGTACCAATGATCAATGAGCGGTTCTACCTGAATATTTTCTTTTAAATACAACGGTTGTTCCATAACAGGCACTTCCTTGTGTCTTTATTCGGAGCTAGGCAGGTACCAGGCTTTCAGAACTCATTTCGACTGCGATCACGTCAATCGCTGCTTCTGCTGCGCCAAGGGCTTCCTCTTCGCTTTTTCCGCAGGAGATCACATGGCCAATTCGGTCACGAAAATCGTGGTGAACGGTGAAGGAAGCTCCCGAAGTCTTATAAGCCTGAACATCCACAACGCCAGGCACTTTCCCGGCGTCATCCAGTCCTGTGAAGCAGGCAAGCACACCTTCAGATTCCGGACAGACGAAACGAATGCAGGAATAGCGGCTTCTGGAGGGTGTTAGATGGGTCTTTTGTCCGGCCACCAACAAAATTGTCTGCTCCACTAAGTCAGTGCCGGTAGAGAGACGAACCAATTCGGGAATGAATCCTCCCGCAAGACGGGGATTGATCTCCATGATAATAAGGTTGTCGCCATCCCAGCGAAACTCGATATGTAGGGGCCCCCAGGACATTCCAACCGCGCTTGCGGCTCTTTGCAGCGTTGCTGTCAGAATCTCAAGCCTCCGCCCGGACACCTTGACGGGAAAATCGTGTCCTGTCTCTACAAAGTAAGGCTCGGCTGAGGTGTGCTTGCGCGTGATGCCCATCAGCCGTCCGGAAAACATTTCGGCTGAAAACTCAGGCCACTGAACATACTCCTGCATGAGCAACTCCTGGGTTACAGGCATTCCTCTTTCATTGGTGGTCACAGCCAGTAACTCCGTCGCATGGTCTTCCACTTCGGACCGGGTGCGGCACAAGCGCACTCCCACGCTGCCGGTGCCGAATACCGGCTTGAGCACCACAGGCAGAGCCATAAAGGTGAGCACGCGCAGGGCGTCTTGAACCGAGTCCACGCGCTGGGAGCCCGGAACTGCTACGCCGGCTATCCGCAAGCTCTCGTATTGCCGCCATTTGTTGCGGCAAGTGCGAACAACGCCAGGATCAGGGCCGGGCAATCCGCGCCGGAGAGCCAGCTCGGCGGAGGCATCAATGAAATACTCTGAGCTACTGTAGATGCCGGCAATTTCTCTTTTTGCGGCGATACCCGCGATGATGTTGTCCAGGGCTTCAATGTTGTCCGCGCACCGTTGGCGAATAAAGTCCAGCCGATCCTGCTGCACGTAGGGATAACGATCAGGATTTTCGGTGATGAGCAGCGAATCAAAGCCCAGCCTGAGCGCAGTCGAGGCGAAGAGCCTTCCCGTCCCGCTGGTATTGCTTTCGATAAAGATAATCCGTGGAGCCATTAGTTTTTGAGGCAATTTTGAAAGATCGCCAGACCGCGTGAATGAAGATGTCAATTTCGCTTTCTGACAGCACAGTGTAGAAACTAGGACGCTGCTCGTTCCGCCAGCGCGGAGCTTTCAAATTGTGCTTGCGGTCCGACTCCCTGAATCAGGCGCCGCAGAATGGGAGCGGTGGCATAGGTTGTGACCACAGCCATGATCACCAGCACGAAGAACATGGGTTTGGGAATGACTCCGAGGTCGTACCCTGCATTCAGAACAACCAACTCCATGAGCCCACGAGTATTCATCATCACGCCTATAGAGCAGGCATCGCGCCAGGACAAACCGCTGAGCTTTGCAACAGACGCGCAAGCGCCGACCTTTCCCACGGAAGCTGCAAGAACCACGACAAGGCAGACCAGCCATATCGAGGCGCCGCCGGCCGAGTGAATGTCCGTTCGCAAACCGGTGTAGGTGAAAAACACCGGCAGAAAAAATACGGAAACGAAGTCACGCATCCGGCTGTTCACAGCATCCCGAAACAGCTTTTGATCGTAGAGGATTGCTCCCATCACAAATGCCCCAAAAAGGGAGAAGATGCCGATCAGGTTGGTGATTGCGGCTGAGGTAAGAAAGAATGCAATTAGCTGTGCCAGGGCATTCCAAGACAGCTCTCCACTCTCTTCCGGCATGGCCCAGCGGATCCACTTCAACATCAGAGGCCGGATGACAAAGATCATTGCCAGCAGATAGACAACTGCTTCGAGCGCCGCCAGAAACAGTCGAAGCGGCTGAAGATGCGACGTAACAATGGCGGAGACCATGGCGAGCAGGAGCCACCCAACCGCATCTTCCATAGCGGCGGCGGAAATAGCGAGCGCCCCCAGGCGGGTCCTGTTTATGTTGAATTCGATCAGGATGCGCCCGAGCACCGGCATAGCAGTAATGCTCAAGGCAGTGGCAAAGAACAAAACAAATGCCCGCAGATCAACCTGTAAATCCATTTGCTTCCATATCACCGGTCCGATCAGCAAGCCCAAGACAAATGGAACGACAATTCCCGCGGCAGAGATGGAACACGCGGCGCGCCGGGAACCACGAAGATATCCAAAATCGAAATCCAGCCCGATCAGGAACATGACAAAGATGAGTCCCACCTGGCTGAGAATGTCAAGATACATGGCCCCGGAAGGATTGAACACCAAGTGTTGGACGCGCGGCAAAAAGACCCCGAACACCGACGGTCCCAGCAACAGGCCAGCAGCGATCTCGCCACAAACTTGCGGCTGGCCGATGCGCCGAAATATTCCTCCCAGTCCCCGCGCAGCCAGCAGGATCACAACAAGCTGGATGGTAATGGTCAGAACTACCGACTCTGTAGGATTTGGCGTCATAGAGCTCAGGTGGAGATGGCTGGCCGCTCAGCGTCTGGTCTGCGGTTTTCTAACAAGATATTGGCCGTCAGATAGATAAAGGATCAGGAGGTGAGTGAGTTTTCAGCCATGCTGTTTGCGTAATCGGGTGCAGGTTCTTCACGGGACGCTGGCTTTAAAATCTGACCAATAATCCTCAGAGCATCCTGGACGTCCCGGATCGTTATTCCATAATGGGGTACGGCCCTGATGCGTCCACGCTTGAAATCGCCCAGGTAGAGTCCGTAGCGCCGCGCAGCTTGAATAAAGCTTTTGCTGCCAAACCGCGGATCTGTCACCTGAAAGACCACGGTGTTCGTCTGCACTGTGCTTAGATCAATTTGGATTCCAGGGATTCTTGCCAGACCCTGGGCCAGCAACCAGGCATTGGCTTGGTCCTCATCCAACCGGTCCGTCATCTGTTCCAGGGCGACCAGGCCAGCGGCGGCGATGATACCGGCCTGGCGCATGTTACCGCCCACCATCTTGCGCTGGATACGCGCTCGGTCAATGAAAGCTGAGCTGCCAGCCAGGATCGATCCGACTGGGGCAGCTAGACCTTTTGAGAGGCAGAACTGCACCGAATCAGCATGTTGAGCAATCTCTGACGGAGGAACTTTCAATCTGGCAGCAGCATTAAAGAGCCGCGCGCCGTCCAGATGCAATCCAATGCCCTCGGCATGAACAAAGCCAGCGACCTCTCGTAGATATTCCAGACTGAGCACCACCCCACCGCAAAGATTGTGCGGATTTTCAATGCACAGGAGTTTCGTCCGGAAGCCGTGTGCGGACACCTTCTGCAATTCTGCTCGAATGTCACTCAGCCCCAGAGTGCCGTCTGACTGTGTGGGCACCGGCCGATAAATAACGCCAGCCCACCGGGGCACGCTGTGATCTTCATAAACATAGATGTCTGATTGATC
>DATDGH010000365.1:0-4295 GCA_036522215.1 Candidatus Angelobacter sp.
TATCAGTGCTTCAATCTCGGCCTTCTGGCTAAGACTGATCTCCAAGGCGGCTGCCGGGGCGAACATGCCCCAGTGTAAGCCCTTCCCCTCTAATTGTAAAGTATTATATGTTACAGTACACTAGTGGATGATCCGGAGCAATGCTTGTGGCGTCTGGCGAAAAAGGTCCACGGGTGGGGGCGGATACAGATTGTCGAGTGGCTGGATGGAACCACCAATCCGGAGATTCAGGATTGGATGCTGCGAGAAGGTTTTCGCAACAGCGTGATGTACAACTACCTGGCTGAACTCTGTGCGCGCAACGGCCGGCTCCATGAGGTATTGCAAGAATCGGTGCTTGACATGCCGCTGCTGGATTCTATCGCAGACTTGCTGGGCGCGATTCTGGACGGCGGCCCCTCTGCCGGCATTGACGACTACCATCACGCGTCTGAAGCAATCCAGGGTTATCTTGCGCATTTATCGAAAAACTCCGACCTGAGCGTGAACCACTTTATTACGGTTGACCAGATCGACCGCTTTTTGACCAGTGACGATTCATGGGAAGCACGCTTCACTATGAACTGGACCAGCGAGATGCGCAGCGATCTTCGCCGCCAATGTGAAGCTATTCTTGGCCGACGGGAGTGGACGGCGAAAGCGGAACAAGGGCTGAATTCACAGGATGATCACGTGTTCTACATGGCAGACACGGTGGCGAGCAGATTTGGGCGAAATACCTGGGAGGCCCATTTCAAGAAAGTTCAGGAAGCACCCCTTAAGAGGTCGTGGTTCCGCCTCTTGCAATTGACCGATGAGAGCAGTATTGACCGTGTGCTTGAATTTGCTCTGACCATCCTGCCGGCAGAGAAGATAGCCACAGGTCCGGGGGATGATCTTGGAGTTGGTCCCGGATTCGAGCCGCATCAAGTGCTGGACACCGTCCTTCAAGACTTACGCCGGTTCCCGCAACGAGGATGGCCGTTCATCAAGATAGGATTGCAAAGCTCAGTGGTACGCAACCGGAACATGGCGCTGAAGGCGCTGCAGGCATGGCCGCGCGAGGAATGGCCCGCCGATGCATTCCCGTTGCTGAAACAGGCAGAGCGACTGGAGCCAGACGCAGATCTTAAGGAGCAGCTGGCCCAAGCGATTCAGGTACATTGATAGACGTGTTAAATCCCTGATCGCAATAAATGCGCTTCGCGACCAACTCTGATGGGCATTTGCCATTTGCCTGCAACTTACGAGATAATAACGACTTGCCCAAAGTTTTTGGGGTTCTATAGGAAAGGAAACCAGTTTAGTGTTGATGATCAGACTGGCGCGCATAGGTGCGCGCAAGCAACCTTATTACCGGGTGGTTGTAATTGAGAAGGAGCGCGCTCGCAACGGGCGTTCGGTGGAAGTGGTGGGTCTGTATAATCCGCGCACCACTCCGGCAACAATCGATGTGAAACGCGACCGTATTGACTACTGGGTATCCAAAGGCGCCCAGCTTTCAGATACCGTGCGGCGTTTGCTCTCCAAAACACCAGCCCCGGCAGGCACTGCAGCCTGAAAGATAGATTTCGGTCTTCCTGGAAACTTGAAAGTCAACAACGGCCCCAGCAAGTGCGGGAGGGCGGTTTATGACAGAACCGGGCGGCGACATGCGTATGTTAGTGGAGCAGATTGCTCAGGCACTGGTGGATGCTCCAAATGACGTTCAGGTCAGCGCAGTGGAAAGCGATCAAGGGACGGTTTTGGAACTGCGCGTGGCGGTTGGAGATCTGGGAAAAGTCATCGGCAAGCAGGGGCGGACAGCCAAGTCCATCCGCACCATCCTGGGCGCAGCCAGCATGAAGTTGAAGAAGCGATACACGCTGGAAATCATTGAATAATCCGGGTCCGGCCCATTCAGGCAAGCGTTCGTCAGCGCAGGATGAGTTTGTCACGATCGCCAAGGTGACCAGGCCGCAGGGACGCAAAGGCGAAGTTGCAGCGGCCTTGTTCACGGATTTTCCGGAACGGTTCGCGACCCGCAAGCTGTTGTTTGCGTTGGACAAGCAAGGCGAACGCCGGCAGGTGGAGCTGGCCGACCACTGGTTTCATAAAGGCCAGGTGGTGCTCAAGTTCAAAGGTGTGGATTCAATCTCTGATGCGGAGAAGCTGGCTGGGTGGGAGATCCAGGTCCTTCTGACGGAGCGGGCAGAACTGGAAGAAGGCACGGTCTTTGTCAGCGACCTGATCGGCTGTGTAGTATACGACGCGGACAGGGAAGTGGGGACGGTGCAGGACGTCCAGTTCGGCGCGGGTGAGGCACCGCTGCTGGTGGTCAAGGGAGTCAAGGAGTACCTGGTGCCTTTGGCTGCCGAGTATGTTGAAAAGATTTTGCTCGAGGGGAAACGCATCGAGATGAAGTTGCCGGAAGGTATGCTGGAGCTGGATGCGCCGGTAACGGCAAAAGAGAAGGAACGGCAGAAATAGGTATTCAGCAGGTCTCCGTTGATGAAGTTCGAAATCGTCACGATTTTTCCGGACTTTTTTCGCGGGCCGTTGGCTTACGGAATCGTGCGCAGGGCGCGCGAGGCCGAGCTCATTGAAATCTCGATTCATGATTTGCGGGCCTTTGCTGCGGACAAACATAAGACGGTAGATGATCGTCCGTTCGGCGGAGGCGAGGGCATGGTGCTCAAGCTGGAGCCGATCTTTGAATGTGTGGAGTCGTTGAAGGTGGCGCCGCGAGAGGCGCGCCTGAGCGCGACAGCCCGCGAGACTGTGATCCTGCTTTCACCCCAAGGCCGGATGTTCACGCAGACCGTGGCGCAGGAACTGGCGAAGCTGGAGCGCGTTGTGCTCCTCTGCGGGCGTTATGAAGGCGTGGATGAGCGCGTGGCGGAGAACCTGGCTGACCGAGAAGTTTCGATCGGGGATTACGTCCTGAGCGGCGGCGAATTGGGAGCGGCAGTGATGCTGGATACAATCACGCGGCTGCTGCCGGGCGCGCTGGGAAATGAGGCTTCCGCTCGGCAAGAAAGTTTTACGGCCGGGGAAAAGGCCAGTATGGAAGGGCCGGACAGCACATGTGCTTCCGGAGGACTGCTGGATTATCCGCAGTACACGCGTCCGGCGGAGTTTCGCGGGATGAGCGTGCCGCAAGTGCTGATTGGCGGAAATCATGAGCAGATCCGCAAGTGGAGAAGAGAGAAGGCGATTGAAAAGACCCGCCGCAACCGCCCTGATCTGGTGAAAGGCAGTACTTAGTATTTAGTAATTAGTAATTAGCAAAACCCGAAAAAACCAAGGCGCTCCAAGCCGCTGGTTCTGGCTAACTACTCAATACTAAGTACTAATTAACTTCTCGACCCGGGCATGAATGCCTGCGCCATTTTTGATGCGGCGAAACGAGAGAGCGAAGGAGCCACACAGTCATGTCCCAACATCCAGTTTTAGAAAGACTCGCTGCCAAGCTGCAGCGCAAGGACATCCCTGACGTAAAGCCGGGAGACACCGTCCGCGTCCAGGTCCGCATTAAAGAAGGCGACAAGGAACGCACCCAGGCGTTTGAAGGAACGGTCATCGCCCGTCGCAACGGCCCCCAGGGCAGCTTTACTGTACGGAAAGTGAGCTTCGGCCAGGGCGTGGAGCGTATTTTCCCCTTTAACTCCAAGGTGTTGGACAAAGTGGAGATCGTGCGGTCCAATCGCGTCCGCCGCGCCAAGTTGTTTTACCTGCGTGGATTGAAAGGCAAAGCCGCGCGCCTGCGTGAGGTGGAGCGCGTCCATGAGACTGCTGCTGATGGCTCTGCCCCAGCGGCGGAGGCTGAATCGGCCAGCAGCCAGGGCTAGGGCCTGCAATCCCGATGGAAACGCCACTTGAAAAACTGAACGCCAAAGTCTTCGCAGAGCATCGACGCTCGAAATTCCACACGCAACTTGGTGACAGAAAAGTCGAACTGGAACTGCTTTCGGTCGAGGAACCCGAGAGCTCGCCCAAGGTGGAAGTCTTTTTCCTGACGTTTCACGGCCCTCTCACGCCGCGCCTGCCGCAGCGGATTTATCTGCTGGAACACGAAAAGATGGGCACATTCTCCATTTTCCTTACGGCCATTGCCGGGGATGCGGAAGGCATTTCTTACGAAGCCGTGTTTAATCGGTACAAAAAGAAGTAGTTAGTAGTTAGTAGTCAGTAATTAGCTAGATCAACCCCAACCCCAGATCTTCGAGACAGAGGAAATCAGGACTCAAAGGAGAGAGAGAAGATTCCAGGGGAAATGGCAAAGGTTAACTAAATCCTTTCCGGCATGACTTCAGATAAAAAAACCACCTTGCGTC
>DATDGH010000366.1:0-4252 GCA_036522215.1 Candidatus Angelobacter sp.
GGCAAGGTTCTCCATGGCTATCTCTCACAAGAGCTCCAGAATGCCTGGGAGTGCTCTTTGCCGGCGTTCAATCCCGGTAGCGCTACCAAAACCCCTCCCGCTACCTCTGCCGCTACCTGGTTTTCCCTTAATTATCAACAAGTTGGAGCCAAGGTAGCGGCAGTAGCGGCAAAAAGGCCTCTTCTGAAAAAAGGCCTTTTTAAGCTTCGCTGAGACCGATTAGCGCGCGCCACGGGTTCGGGTTTCGTTATTCGCGCAATCGTAACCTAGTCCGCAGCCGCCTTCCTGGTGTAATAGCCCTTCTTGGCCCTGACTCTATAGTCGTGGTGAATGGTCTTGATGGAGATTGTCCGGTATTGGCCGTTGGGGACAAAATCTTGCGGCTTGTAGGAGATGGAATACTGCGAGCGCAACTCGTGTTGAATGGTGACGAATGCGGTCTCGACATCCTGGATCGCTACCGGGAAAAACGACCGGCCGCCGGTGGCATCGGCTAGCAGTCTCAAGTTGTGGTCACCGTCAGGGTTGTTGGTGCCCAGGCTTGTGCTGATGGTGAAAATAGCCACCTCGGCTCGCTGGGCCATATCGATGGCTTCCTTGCGGTAGACGTGGCTCTGGGTATCGTTGCCATCGGAGATCAGCACGATTACGCGGCGCACCGGATTGGCGCTCCCTTCCTTCATCAGCTTTTCACGGCAAGCGTAATATACGGAATCCCACAAGGCCGTACTTCCTCCGGGACTGATCTTGCGGATGCCGGATGAGAGCTTGTCAATGTCATTGGTGAAGTCCTGCATGACCTCATAGATTTCATCAAAGGCCAACACCATGGCTTTGTCCGTATCCGGGGTCAGGCTCTGTTGTACGAACTCAATGGCTGCCTGTTGTTCAAATTTGAAGCGGTCACGAACGGAGTTGCTGGCGTCCACCAGCAGTCCCACCCGCAGAGGCAATCCGGTTTGCGCTTCGAAGCTGGTGATCTCTTTGGGCGGCCGATTGTTATCGAGAATCCTGAACTGGTTCTGCGTCAGGTCTTTCACGAACTTGCCGTCATCGTTCATAACCGTAAAGACCACGTTCACAACGTCCACCTGGGTGGTGATTTTTGGGGGCGTGGACTGGTTGTTAGTGGAGGAAGCCGGCGCCTGCGTTTGAACGGACGACTGCTGCTGAGTTTGGGCGCTGGCGCACAAACAGACGTAAAGAATCAAACTCATACGGAGGGCCGGGATTCTCATAGCATAAATTATAGCGATGAAGAGGAGAAACGCGTCTGCTCAGACTACTGTCCATGGCACGCCCGCCATAGCGGTATTAGCGGTTTTCAGAACCAACGGATTAGGATCTGTGGCCTTGACTAGTTGACGCAGTTTCTGGAGTACACTCGCTTCGAATCCTCTCGGAAACAGTGCCGTACGCGGGCCAGTGTGCGGTTCCAGATGCAATACCACACGTTTCTTGTGAGCCGCTATAGCAATGTTTGCATGGTTACGTTCAGAAGCCAGGGTCGCGTTAACCGCTGCATCTTCTAATCCTCTCAGAGTGTGTTCTGTCTTAGTCGCAACCGTCTGCGCAAGCCCTGCAATATGTGAATGACGGGGAGGACGTGTTACTACCCGGAAGTCCTTTGCTTCAATCAGCCAAGTCGTAGCAGGGGCAGCCGGGGTTTCAACAGCAACCACGTCCATGGCTTTCTGGTTCCTGCCACCTGTATTCCAAACGTTATTGTAGTGCTGCCATTTGTCATAGCACTCGGCGGCCACAGTTAGTAAAAAGGTAAAACGGAGAGAGTCGACTTGCACCGTGGGCATCCTCGTGTCTACTCCCCATCCCTCTGACTGCCTTGGTCGGCAGATACGCCCATCTCAGTGTCTACGTACCGTTCAGATTGCTGCAAGTCCTCATCGAGTGCAATGATGCTGCCAACGTCGTCCATCGTGTGCCCTTGATTTAGGCTAACAGCGCCCTCCGCTCCAATATGAAGACCGAAATACCGCGTGCGAAGGGTCTTGAATTCCCGCTGCTGGAGAATGTGCAATTCCCGAAGCAAGAACAAACTATGCGTGGCAATAAAGACCTGAATGCCGCTTTCTGCAATTTGCAGGATTGTTCTAGCGACCGTCTTAATGATTTTGGGATTGAGATTTGCTTCAGGTTCGTCCCAGAAAAGGTAGCCTTTATCGAGCAAAGAACCAGTGGCAATCAAACGAGCAATCGTCGCGAGCTTGCGCAATCCCTCGGCAACCAGGTGTATTTCCATATTGCCAGAAGGTAAGTTGAGATAGAATCTGCCCGACCTATCTAGCTCGACATTTCCACCCATTGCTTCTTCAAGAGGGACGAGTAGCTTCTTAATTCTGCTTTCGCGGGGACCCCGAGCCAGAGGGGCTCCGAGCAGGATACAAGTGTCTCGCCACGTCTCCTCGAATGGAAGATGCGTTGTCTCGTAAAGAGAGACAAAGCCTGGGTAAATCGTTAGCAATTCGTCAGTCGGCAAGAAAATCGGTGGTTTTTCTACTCGCGTGGAAGGAAGGGTCTCAATCTCCACCTCGGTCTTGGCCAATGTTGAAAAGCCAAATTCGAGGTTCAAAGTAGGTAGATCAAACTGATAGCTCAACCGGCACTTGCTTCGCCCTCGTTGACGCCGAACAAGCCGCGCTAGGGCATCCGGGCGAAACACAGCCCGAAATTTCTCTGCCAACGTCGTCTGCAATTGGGTTTTGGTTGGAAGATCGCTCGCAGCGTCTCTTGATCCTGCGGCACTGACAGCAATGACTGAGTAGGCTGCTTTAAGAACGTGGGACTTGCCAGAACCGTTTTCACCGACGATAACATTGAGATTTCTCCCAAACGTGAATCGCGCGTCGGGGAAAGCAGTGAAGTTTTTAAGATCGAGCGATTTCAACATAAGTCACCTTCAGTGTATTCAAAGAGGCACTATCAGTGGTACGGTTTGTTTACGGGGTTACTTCTTTAGCAAAATGCTTGAGGACCGCTTCGGCCTGAGGTTTAGTCAAGATGGCGCCCAGGGCCACCGCGTCCGCTTCCTGCACCGCGCGAACGCTGCCAAAATGTTGCAGCAGCCTTTGCCGTGTCCTCTCGCCGATGCCGGGAATCTCCAGCAGTTCAGATTGGCGGTCGCGCATCTGGCGGCGCTTGCGATGGAATGTCACCGCAAAGCGATGGGATTCATCCCGGATCATCTGCACCAGATGCAGCACCGGTGAATGGCGGTCTAGCACCACCGGCTCATCTTCCTGTCCGGCTACATAAATGATCTCTTCCCGTTTGGCGATTGCGGCCAGCGGCTGGTTGGTGATCTCCAGGCATTCCAAGGCTTCAGCCGCAGCATGCAGTTGTCCCAGGCCGCCATCCACCAGAACCAGGCTGGGAAAGGATTTCTTCTCATCACGCAGCCGTTTATAGCGCCGGGTTACAACTTCCCGCATGGCGGCAAAATCATCTACTCCTTCCACGGTACGGACGATAAACTTCCGGTATTCGCTCTTGTTCATCTTGCCGTCTTCCCACACCACCATCGAGGCAACGGTTTCCGCGCCCTGAATGTGGGAGATATCAAAACACTCGATCCGCTTGGGCATTTCCGGCAGCGTAAGAGCCTCCTGAAGGGCCTCCTGGATGGCCTTGGCGGCAGGCTTCATCACGCGGAAGCGCTGATCGTAAGACTGCTTGGCATTCTGTGCCACCAGGTCAATCAATGAGCGCTTCTCTCCGCGTTGTGGCACCAGAATTTCCACCCTGGCATGACGCTTTTCCGTCAGCAGCTCTTCCAGTGCCGGCCGGTCCTCAAAATCTACCGGCGCCAGCACATTGTGGGGAACGTATTGCTGGTCAATGTAGACCTGTTTGAGCAAGGCAGAAAAGAAATCGCCGGGCTTGAAAGTCTCTCCAAATTCCTGTGCAGGCAGCTCGTCCCAGAAAAACTCTCGGCGATCCAGAATTTTCCCGCCACGCATGTGAAAGACGTTTACCGCTAGCATCTGATTCTCAAAGTGATAGCCAAAGACGTCCACGTCATCACCTTCGGCTGCTGCGATCCGCTGCTTTTCCTGAAGCTGCTCCACCGTGGACAGAAGATCGCGATAGCGGGCTGCGCGTTCGTATTCCTGGTCTTGCGCGGCCTGCTCCATGCGCCGGCGCAGGGAGCGGGAAAGATCTGTCTGCCGCCCTTCCAAAAGGAGCTGCACATCGCGTACTGCTTCCGTATAGGCATCCAGGGTGGTGAGGTCCT
>DATDGH010000367.1:0-4860 GCA_036522215.1 Candidatus Angelobacter sp.
CATAAGACCGGCTGTGTTTAGCTTGATAGAAACTCCATTGATCGTTGACTTTTGTTTGCAGCTTGACTTCCTCAGTATGCGCACGATGGCTCAATGAGGTCGTTACAGCCAATAAGACGGCCACAACGGCCATGGTGAGTCCAACTCCTTTTTCGCCCGAGTGATGGGCATGTTCAGTCTGTTCTTGCAGTTCATGTGGTTCCAAGGTGTTCCGCGACCTCCGTTTTCATTTGCCCCACTTCACGCTTTCCCGTGAGCCTGATTCCCACCAGCAGGTAGATAACGCTGGTGCGCGCCACAATTTGCAATGCAGTATGCCAGGTCGATAGACATTTTTTGAGGAAGTTGTACGAGGAGATTCTACGGTCAAATTTTTGTTTTTGAAATCGTAATTTTCGTGTTCTCCGCCCGCATGTTAGCGGGCGTGATTCCAACAGGCGCCTGAAGCCGGCGGACAACATGTTAGACTTGATGTTGTCCTTTCTGCGCGCCCTTAGCTCAGCTGGATAGAGCGTCTGACTACGAATCAGAAGGCCGGGAGTTCGAATCTCTCAGGGCGCGCCAGTCTTTTCAATAGCTTACCCTCAATCAAGCCCGCACGGAAGCACTTGTGAAAATATCAAAAAAGCCCATATTGGCGCATACTGGCCCGAAGCGTATGGCACACTTACGGCACACTTTGCAGTTCCCGGCGAGGGAAGTGGTTTGTTTCGAGCCAATGGAAAATCGGCGATCAAGGCATCGCGACTGGATCCGATTGAGGCACTGAGGTACGAGTGAGGCTGCCAGGTATTAGTGACGAGGCCCTTGGCCCTTAGTCCTTGGCCTTTGGCTAAGTCAAAACCGAGAGCCGGAGCTCACGGCCACGAACTTAATTGCCCAAATCGCCGTAATTAGAAGTCAACTGCAAAACCAACTGCAAGACCACGTCGCCGCGAATTAAGCGAATTCTCCCGAACCAAGAAGTCTGGGTAATTGGCAATTTCTTAGAGTAAGAACTTAATTGCTTGTGGGCCAGAACACCGTCACGAATTGAGATTCCTGTTTTGGCGAGACTCCAATTTTCTGACACCATTCCAATTTTCTGCTTGGATATGACTTCTCTTTGGGATTACACTACGCGCATTCCTTCCCTTGGGACTGCGTATAGTTGGCCGGATACCGCTCGAAAAGGTTTCTCTGTTATTCAACTATTCGCACCTCCGGCTGGAAGAGCAGTAAGGAGGAATCACTTCATGGCTGAAGAAACTGCGAAACAGGTAAATACTCCCAAGGGCAGAGCGATCATGGTTGTGGTTGCTTTAGTGGTCGTACTCGGTGCGGGTGCGGCCTACTATTGGTTCACCAGGACACCGGCAGGCAAGGACTGCGCCAGCGTGATCCAAAGCGGATTTCGTCCAATCGCGACTGATGCCGCGTACAGATTTCAGGGAAAAGTCCAGGAAGATACCGCCGGCTGCCGGGGCGGAGAAACCGCGAAAAAATATCGCAGCTCTCCATGGGTGGATTGGACTAACTACTGGGGCACGGGAGACTCAAGCTCAAAATCAAACCTGGATTTGCAAACACAGCTTGGAGTTTACGGCGCCTTGACTGATCTTGAGTATCAACGCATTGAACTGGTGGCATTCAATCGCTGGGACAACGCAGGCACCTACAAACAGTTTATGGAAGGCAAAGATGGCGTCCCAGGCGGATCGGTGAAGGTATGGCCGGAGATGCGGCTGCCCAAGAGCGATCCTCACTATCAAGGTGTAGGCGGGGATGGGGAACAGGTCTGCACAGGAGAACTCATCCGCTTCCGAAACGTTACGGGCATCTGCAACGACGTCAGAAACCCCGCAATGGGAGCCACGCACAGGCTGTTCTCACGCATGGTGGCCTTCGACACCACTTATCCTGACCTCGAGAAAAACGAACTGGCTAAGAACCGGCATGGTGGCAGGCTGGGACTTCTGCAGCCGGATCCACAGGTAATCAGCCGCAAATTGTTTACCCGGCTGCAAACTGCCGCAGACAAATGCCAGTCCGGCCAAGGTCTTCCAGGCGATTCCAAGAATGCGGATTGCGACTATCTAAAGGCCAATTCCTTCAACGTGCTGGCGGCATTCTGGATCCAGTTCATGAACCATGACTGGTTTTCTCATCTGGATGAAGGCCACAATGCGCCGCAGATGATGGAGACCGGTTGCCGAAACCTGAGCGCGGACGAGGCCAAGAAACTGGGATGCCGCCCGGAAGACCGGATGGACAAGGCGTTTATTGCCGACAACGCTGATCCGGAGAAATTCGACTACAACGGCAAGAGCTACCTGAGCCGCTCTTACAAGACTACGCAGAACAACGTGACCGGGTGGTTCGATGGCTCGCAACTCTATGGCTACGATGAAGACTCCAGAAAGAGGGTGAAGCGCGATCCCAAGGACAGAGCCAAGTTCCTGCTGGTTCAGAGCTATCTGCCAATTCTCCAGCCCGGTGATCCCATGAACCCACAGTGGGCCGGGCAGGAATCAACTGCTTTTCCCGACAATTGGAGCATTGGCTTAAGCTTTTTTCACAACGTGTTCGCCCGCGAGCACAACAGCTTTGTGACCGCATTCAGGAAGCAGGCAGCGGCTACGCCGGACGCGGACTGCGGTCTGCGCAATCCCAGCAACCCATCCAAGGTCATCCGATATCGGGATGTTACCGACGACGAACTCTTCGAGATTGGGCGATTGGTGGTGGCAGCGGAGATTGCCAAAATCCACACTATTGAGTGGACCACGCAATTGCTCTACGACGAGCCCCTCTACCTGGGCATGAATGCGAACTGGAGCGGGCTTTTGGGCGGCAAAAATGAACTTGCCACAAAGGCCTTGAGGGAAGTTGTGGCTCACTTTGGCGAGTCAACCAAGCCTAATGCGGCAACCTGGTATTCGGTGTTCGCTTCCGGGCCCGGGATCATCGGCCTGGGAAGCACCAAGCCAGGCTGGGATATGGGCAATCCGGATGATGTGAATGGCGGCACCAAGCACTTTGGCGCGCCATTTAATTTTCCCGAGGAATTCATTACCGTTTATCGCCTGCATCCACTGGTGCCGGACCTGATCGAATTTCGGCAGCTTAACGGCAATCCAAACGTGATCCTCAAGAAGGTGCCATTGGTGAACACTGCCCGCGGCCTGGCAACCGCACAGATGCACTCCGGCGGGCTGGAGAATTGGGCGCTCAGCATGGGGAGGCAACGGTCCGGGAGGCTCACCTTGCGCAATCATCCACTTTTTCTCCAGAACCTGACGCTTCCCCGGCTCAACACTGCGACCAAAATGGTGGACGTTCCCGCGCTGGACATCCTGCGCGATCGGGAAAGGGGTGTGACGCGCTTCAACGAGTTCCGCCGGCAGATGGGGTTGAGGCAGCTGACCAGCTTTGATGATTTTGTTGATCCACACCTTGCAGCCGGTGATCCTGCGCGGGCGCAGCAGGAGTCCGTGGTGCAGACTTTGCGCGAGTTGTACGGGCAGCATAAGTGCGATGCGCACAAAGTCATTACAGACGCGCAGGTCAATGAGGATGGCACGGCAATCAACGATTGCCTGGGCCACCCTGACGGCAGCACGGTGGACAACATTGAAGACGTGGATGCCGTAGTGGGCTGGCTCGCAGAATACACGCGGCCGCACGGTTTCATCATTTCGGAAACGCAGTTTCAGCTTTTCATTGTGAATGCATCCCGCAGGCTCTTCAGCGACCGGTTCTTTACTTCCAGCTTCCGCCCTGAGTTCTATACCACTCTGGGATTCAGCTGGGTGAATGACAATGGTCCGGACGGCAAAGTGATGGAGAAAGGCACGCCCAACGGGCATACTCAGGAGGTCTCCCCACTTAAGCGCATACTCTTAAGAACCGTCCCTGAATTGTCTCCCGAATTGGAAAACGTGGTGAATGTTTTCGATCCGTGGGCGCGGGACCGCGGCAAGTACTATGAACTGGACTGGAAGCCGCGAGCGGATGCGGAGAACGATGAGGCGTTTAAGCACTAGCTAAATTAGCTACCTAGTGGCCGTCCAAGCAATCAGTATTACGAGAGAGCGCAGCAACTGGATCCCGACTATGCCTACGGGACTCTCTCTTGCTTTTGTGACGCAAGACCCACAAAGAACGAAACGAGCTCTTCGCTATTGGTCTTACGGGGCTGAAGCCGCTGCTTGATAAGCAAGAAGTCACAGCGGTCGCCTTAGCGTTGGAATGGGCAGTAATCGCGGCAAACGAACTCAATCTTACAAACGATCGCGACAAATACTTCCAGCGATTACAGAATATCCAAACAGCAGGCTCGATCAAAGCCGGAGACAAGCAACCTCTGTTTTTCAACCCTATTACCAAAAATACCTGCCGACTACAGGAACTCTTGGATGGTATTAACCAGTATCTCCAGACTTCCACCGCTAACGCAGCAACGGGCAATCAATAAGCCAATTGTTCCGTGGTTCCTGAGGTACTTCCAGACACAGCCACACTGGACACTCTCAAGGGGCTGGCGTCTTCTTAGATTCAGAATCATAGTTCTTGTCCACAAACTCCCTCGTCTGTTCCAGCCGGAACCCGGCATCACCAATCTCAATCTCCAGCAACAGTTGCATGCTGCTGAGTTGGTTGCTGAAGTCCAGGGCCGCTGTGGTTTCTGTGCCGCTGATCAACTTTAAGTTTTCCTCCACCTGCTTCTTTTCGTCTTCCAGCGATTTCAACCTGTTTTCCTGGATGGAAATTCCGCTGACCAACTGCTGCTGGAGGGTCTCCGCATTGCGTGTGACATCGCCCTGCTGCACAGTCTTCCAATTGTCGTAAGCGTTTGCCGCTTGATCAAGGTGCTTATTC
>DATDGH010000368.1:0-7579 GCA_036522215.1 Candidatus Angelobacter sp.
GCGCGTTCACCACCAGCGAGTGCGCGCGTTCCACACCATTCAGAACCGAGCGGCACTCAGGCACAATGGCGGCAACGCCGGCATACGCCGCATCCACGTGCAACCACATGCCGTGCTTCTCCGCGACGTCCGCGATCTGCAGTACTGGATCAATGCTGGTGGTGGAGGTGGTTCCCACCGTTGCCACCACACAGAACGGCCGTTTGCCCGCAGCAATGTCCTGCTCCACCATCCTGGCCAGGGCGTCAGGACGCATGCGAAACTCGGCGTCCACCGGTACTTTACGCACGTTGCTTTGCCCGATTCCGGTTGCGATGCCGCCTTTCTCGATGGAAGAGTGCGATTGTTCTGAGGTGTAGAGCGTGAGGTTCGGGCTGTTGCCGTTCACCCGCGATTCTGGCGTTACCATTTCTCGCGCGCAGGCGATAGCATGCATGCTGCTCACTGAGGCTGTGTCATAGACGATCCCAAACCAGCCTTCCTCCAGTCCCATCCCCTGCCGCAGCCAGTCCAGCGTGACTTGCTCGAGCTCTGCAATTGCCGGGGACGTCTTCCAGTGCAGGCCGTTGGTGTTCAAGGCCGCCGCCAGCATCTCGCCCAGGACTGCGGGAGTCGAACCGGTGCAGGCAAAATAAGCAAAAAACCGCGGATGGTTCCACTGCGTTACCGCCGGCATGATTACCTGATCAAAATCGCGCAGAATGGCCTGAAAGGATTCTCCCTGCTGCGGAGCAGATCGGGGAAGCGCGTCAAAAAGCTGGCCCGGCTTTACCTGCGCCAGCACCGGCTGTTCAGACAAACGGGCCATGTATTGCGCAATCCAATCCACCGCCTCATGTCCGGCCCGGCGAAAATCCTCAACATATTCTTCCCACGAAGTCTGCTGCTGCTTCTTGGCTGGTGTGCTCATAAGAAGTAAGAATAAATGTTTTCAGCGTGGAACAAGAAATGATCAGGTTTCAGAGACTCTGAAGTTAGGTGAACTTTTTTGGCCTGCGTTTCACAAACTCCGGTTTTCATCAGTAACGATCAGCGGCGGCATCAGTGTCATCAGCAGTAAGATTTGCTTTCGCTAATTGCTATTTGCCAATTGCCAATTGCTCTCCAGATTTTGGCAATTCTTCGAGGTTTCCGCCGCAGATCACCACTCCAACGCGTTCTCCTGCTTGTGCCTGATAACGACCGGAGAGTAAAGCTGCCATGGCAGCCGCGCCTCCTGGTTCGGCTGCGATCCTCAGGGCGTCCCACAGCTTTCTTTGTGCCTGCGCTATGTCCTCATCAGAGACCAGCAGCACATCGCTTACATACGCCTGGGCAATCGGGAACATCAGTTCGCCCACGCGCTTGGGCGCCAGCGAATCCGCGGCAATGCCTCCTGCGGGAGCATCAACGGGGCGTCCTGCTTTCATCGCCCAGGCAAGCGTTGGGGCCGCCTCCGGCTCAACTCCAATGACCTTCACCTCGCCTGCATACCATGCTGCCACGCCGCCGATCAGGCCGCCTCCGCCAACAGCGATCAGCACTGTATCCAGGTCCGGAGCTTGCTCCTGAAATTCGAGTCCCAGCGTGCCCTGGCCCAGCAGCGTCTCGCGCTGCTCATACGCATGGATATTTATTGCACCCGATTTCTGCGCCCACTCTTCACTTGCCGCCAGCGCATCAGCGTAGCGCTCGCCTGTGACCACAAGATCAGCGCCATAGCTGCGGATGCGGTTCTGCTTCGCTCGCGATGACACTGTAGGCACAAAGATTCTGGCCGGTTTTCCCAGCTTCATGGCTGCGAATGCCACTGCCGCGCCATGGTTCCCTCCGGAAGCAGCTACCACGCCGGCCTTCGGGACTTCGCGCAGCAGCATATTGGTGAATACGCCTCTGGCCTTGAATGAACCTGAGTGCTGAAACAGTTCGAACTTGAGGGTGAGCCTGCCGGCGCGCAAGCCGAACTCGGAAGCGTCAATTCCCATGATGGGCGTGCGCCGGATATGGGGAGCAATGACGGGCAGCACGTCCTGAATCTGCTGCCGGTCTATGGCAAGTTGCTTATCAGCAATCATGGTGTGAAAATTATGCTTACACACCGGATTATATTCGGCATCTGTTGCCAAGGGTGGTGGTGACCCGATGACCCGATGACCCGACGACCGGGGTCCCCGACGCGCCCGGTTTTGGCGTGACGGGGTGGTGGTGACCGGGGTCCGCAGGGGACCCGGGGATCGCACGTGACCCTACCCCACGCGTAAAACAAAAGCGGCCCATGATGGGAACCCCCGCAACACCGTTCAGGGTCGAAAAACATCCAAAATCTAATCCGTACAGACGGTGCTCAGCACCGTCTCCGCGCCGAAAGGCGCGCGCTTGGTTCGTGCAACCGCGACCGATTTTCATGAGCTTTCGCGGGCCGCAGGCCCTGTGAGACAGTTAAGGAAAAATGGTTTTGCTGCCCGAGTGTCGGCCTCGTCGTTCCGCTCCTTAACCCTAAACGCTCTGCCATCCCGAAGCGCCCGTAAAGCGCACGCGCGCGTCTTAACCCGGGGCCCCCAACACGCGCGTTCTTGTTTTGGTGTCTTGTTTTGGCGCGTGGTGGGGTGGTCGTCAGCGCGTGCGTAGGGCCGAGGGAGCTGCCCCGCCCAAGTTTCGCTTCCACCAAGCCGTTGGCAATACTGGAGCCACCAGGATCATTGGGTAACACTGCTATTCAGGTCCTTGCACCTCGCCTGTTAATTAACGAAATTCAATTTCCCGTTAAGTGAACGGTATTGCGGGGTGGTGGTGACCCAACGACCCAATGACCCGATTGCCACATTGACTTTCGGAGGTTTCTGCACTACTATTCCCTCGTCAAATGTACGCCAATCGATTTAGCTACGGGTTTATTTACCGCTACTTCTATCGGAGTAGCGGCGTAGCGGATGGTGTGTGATTGACATGCAGAAATAAGTAAGAAACACATCATAGATTCCGCAAGCCGCGACTCCAGAGAGTCGCGGCTTTTTGCTTTTGGCGCCCGAGCGGGTTGCCGCTCGGGCGCTGTATCAGCCCCAGCGTGAAGCGTAAGCGTAGCGCGTGACTTCAGTCGGGGGACCGAAGCAAATAGCGGACTGCATCTTTTTAGGACCAGATCATGGCAAAGAACGGCAACCACCTGCAGCGACGACGAAAGCAGATTGACCTCCTCGATGCCCAACTGGTACGCCTGCTCAATCATCGGGCGCGGATCGCCAGCGAACTTGCCTCCGTCAAACAATCTTCCGGCTTGCCCCTGCAAGACCTGCGGCGCGAGCGGCAAATCCTGGAGCGGATTTGCCAACAGAACCAGGGTCCGCTGGATTCCCAGGCCCTGATCAGCATTTTCCGCAGCATTCTCCGCGAGTCGCGCAAGATCCAGGAGACTTCCATGCGGCGGTCGAATACAAATTCTTTACAACAGGAGAACATCCATGGTGATCAATATGGCAGCAGGCGCATCCGAAGCTGAACTCCAGCACGTGATCGATCGTGTGAAGGAGTGCGGCTTCCAACCTCACGTTACGCGAGGAACAGAGAGGGCGATCGTGGCCGCGGTGGGGAGTGGCGGTTCACGCAGCGCCCTGGAGGCCCTCAAAGCCGCCCCCGGCGTGGAAGACGTGGTTCCCATCGCGCATCCTTTCAAACTGGTCGCGCGTCAGACCCGCGGCGAGAGAAGCTGCGTGAACATTGGCGACGTTCGCATTGGCGGCGCGGGCGCTGTGGTGATTGCCGGGCCATGCTCGGTGGAGTCGCGCGAGCAGATTCTCTCCACCGCCAGGGCCGTGCGCGCAGCCGGGGCCACCATGCTTCGCGGCGGCGCTTACAAGCCTCGCACCTCGCCCTATGACTTCCAGGGATTGGGTGAGGAAGCGCTGCAACTTCTGCGCGAGGCGCGAGAGGAAACCGGCCTGCCCGTGGTCACTGAAGTCATGAGCACAGAGGACATTCCGGTCATCTCCGAATATGCTGACATGCTGCAGGTAGGCGCGCGCAACATGCAAAACTTCGCTCTGCTGCGTCAGCTCGCCAGGAGCGACAAGCCCATCCTGCTCAAACGCGGTCCTTCGGCCAGTGTAAAAGAATGGCTGCTGGCGGCAGAATACCTGCTCGCCGGCGGCAACTCCAACGTCGTACTTTGCGAGCGTGGCATCAAGACCTTTGAGACGGAGACGCGCAACACTCTCGACCTGGCCGCCGTGGCGCTGGTTCGCGAGCTCTCCCATCTGCCGGTGATTGCTGATCCATCCCACGGAACCGGACGCAGGGAGCTGATTCAGCCGGCAAGCAGAGCGGCATTGGCCATCGGCGCGGACGGACTCATGATCGAAGTCCATCCTTGCCCGGAGCGTGCACTCTCTGACGGAGCTCAGTCGCTTAACCTGGATGAGTTCGCGAAAATGATGCGCAACCTCACCGCGCCGATTCGTTCCGTTGCGACGATGGCAGTGGCGGTGTAAAAGGCCTGCCACTGATCAACTGATAAAACTGATTTGCGCTGATACTGGCCAGATCGCTTCGAATCTCCGCATCATCTCGAGACGTGCGCTGTAGAAAAACCTCGCGTTCAAGTTATCCTCTTCCGATGACCCGATGACCCGATGACCCGATGAACCGATAGCCTCCACCACCCGATCTGCTTTTCCAAAACAGACCCCATTTTGAAAAACTTGGCCTTGCCTGCCCAAGTTAGTCCGCATATACTTACCCCCTCAGATCAACATCATGAGGTGCAACATGGCAGAAATAAATTTGCAGACCACAACGACATTTCCATTCGCGGAAGAGCACCCGACCACTCTTGTTGTGGGCGAAGAAGTAACCACTGAAGCGATCGGGGAAGAAGGTCCAACCACAACCTCGACCGGCGAAGAAAACCCTTCAGCGCGCCCAGCTGACCTGAACGGACAAAACGGACCTTTCGGAGCGTTCTGAAGCGAACTATTCAGAATGACACTCTTATTGGCCGGCGGTTATGAGGACCCCAATCTAACCGTCTTGGCGGACGCCGCCGGGCGAAGCAACGTGGAGTTCCTGGACCTGCGGCTGCCTGCCTCTGGCAGTCCGGCATTTTGCTGGAATCCTGAGGAGGGCGCTCCACGTTTCTCGGACAAGGAAATCAACGTCACCGGCGCTTTTATTCGCCACGATGTATTCGGCGGAATGAAAGATCCGCGGCCGGAAGTCTCGGCGCGCGCCTTTGCCTGGTACCAGACCGTGATGGGTTGGCTTTTGTCCGAGCCGCACATCCGTATGTTCAATCGCCAGATTTCTCCGGCAGCGAGCAACAAGCCGGCCATGCTCGTGCTTGCCCGTGAAGCCGGCCTGCGCATACCACCCACGCTGATCACCAATGAGGCCGCCCGGTTCGCTGCAGACCGACCGGACGGCATGGTCGCAAAACCGGTAATGGGCGGCGACTACTGCTATTCGCTGGCGGAGGCATTAACCAGGGCGGAACTTCGCTCCGGCCTGGCGGCCATGCCCGCGATTGTGCAGAAGCGCCTGGTGCCGCCCGAAGTGCGCATCTACGTGATTGGCCAGGCCGCATTTGCGTTCGAGGTCCGCAGCAGCTCTCTGGACTACCGCGTGAATCAGGACGCCGAACTCTTCTTGTTGCCGGAGGCGCCGCCGGAGCTTTCTTTGCTGCGGAACCTGATGTCCAAATTGGGACTCGATTTCGGCGCCGCCGATTTCAAGACGCACCCTGACACCGGCCAACTCATCTTCCTGGAATTGAATACCTCGCCCATGTTCGCCCGCTTCGACCACATCAGCGGCGGAAAAATCTGTGCCGCCATCCTCCACGAACTATGCGGGATCTCTGTCGGGTCTTTTCTTCCGATGACCCGATGACCCGATGCACCGATGACCCGATTACCAACACGACCAAAAATGTCCAGCACAAAAAGACTCTTCATGGTGTAGCAGCAGATCTACGCCCAAAAATACCCCCTCTCCACTGACTGCTCGCTAAGCTGTTTGGAATCAGTGGATACTCAAACGCATCGGAGTGTTGGGTGTTTCTTCCGATGACCGGGGTCCCCGACGCGCGTTTCGCGTGGCGGGGTGGTGGTGACCCGATGACCTGATGAACCGATGAACCGATTGCAAAACACGACCAAAAAGTCCAGCACGAGAAAGATTCTTCATGATGTAGCAGCAGATCTACGCCCAAAAATACCCCCTCACCAGATGCACCAGTTCGTCCTCGAATTCCTGCGAGTCGAGCAGCGGCGATTGCTCTTGCGATGCAGAGCGCAGCACTCCGCTGATGGCGCGAGTTATAACAAACAGTTTGGTAGCTGAAACTGCATCGACCCGGCCGGGTAAGAACCGATCCTCATTGTCGCCGATCATCTGTGCTGCCTTCTGCACTGAAGTCGCCAGTTCATCTCCATAGCCTTCGCTGATCAAGGTCTCAATGGCAATGCGCCGGACCTCGCGGCTGCCACGAAACCTGGCAATCAATGCGCGAATGGCGAGTCGCACCCGGTCTGCGCCTGCCTCTGCCGGGTCGGAAATCGCCTTCATGACCGCTGCGTGGTCGGCTTCGAGTTCGCGACGCGCGATTGCCACCAGTATGGATTCCTTGTCAGGAAAATACTGATACAGAGTGCCGACACTGATGCCGGCACATTCGGCGATGTAATTGGTGTTCAGCGCGTCCCGCCCTTCCTTCCGCAAAATCCGAGCAGCGGCCTCAAAAACGATTTCTACTGTGTCCTGGGCCCGCGCCTGCTTGGGCTTTCTTCTCAGTAAATCAATGGTTTGCGCCGGTCGCGCCATGGTAACTACCTCCGCCAGAATCCGAGTACCAGAATACGAGCTTTGCTCATATAATTCCAGTAAAGCATGAACCGTTGACCGGAAGGCAGATGGTTGCCGCAACATTTAGCTGCTTTCCGCAACCATGCCCGCGACCAAGCGTCCCTTTAGCCTGAAAATGTTCGCGGACTGAATGCTCTCCACTGACTGCTCGCTAAGCTGTTTGGAATCAGTGGATACTCAAAGGCATCGAAGTGTTGGGTGTTTCTTCCGATGCACCGATGCACCGATGCACCGATGAACCGATGACCCGATTCTAGAAAGGACCAGGACGTGAGCACCGCTACCGCAAGTTATTCTGGAATACAAACAGTTGTCCCCTTAACCAGAGTGGAACGCATTCCCTGGCACATCTGGGCCGCGGTCACTGCCGCTGCCTGCATCATGGCCGGACTCTATTGGGACATCTCCTGGCACCAGACTATCGGCCGCGACACTTTCTGGACGCCTGCTCACCTGCTCATCCAGTTCGGCGCCGTACTGGCCGGTTTTTATTCTTCCTACCTCATTTTCTCCACCACCTTCGGGCATGATGCGGAAGCCAAAGCGGCCTCAGTGAACGTGCTCGGTTTTCGCGGGCCGCTGGGCGCGTTCATCTGTGCCTGGGGCGGCGCTGCCATGATCATTTCGGCTCCATTTGATAACTGGTGGCACGAAGCCTACGGCCTGGACGTAAAGATCATCAGTCCTCCCCATTCCATGCTGGCGATGGGTATTGCCGGAATCATGTGGGGAAGCGTGATTCTGC
>DATDGH010000369.1:0-6853 GCA_036522215.1 Candidatus Angelobacter sp.
CAAGGCTTTTTGGATGGTGCTTTGCGCGTCAGTTGAATTGGTGGCGGTAGCGGTCTGGGAAGTCTGGCCGCTCGTTCCGCTATTGTTGGGCGAGCTGCTGGGGTACTGAGGAGAGCTGCTGCTCTGTGGGCTCGCCATGAAGCTGGAACCCACGGGAGGCATGGGCCGGGGTGTAGAAGTTGGCTGAGTGGTTCTCTCAGTTCCCGTCTTCCCTTCAGGATTGTTGGGCGGGACAGCGCCGGTTGGCGCCATGCCTGGACTCATGGGTGGGTTTGCAACCTGAAGTTTATTGACGATGCTTAGATCGGGAGCAGCCGAACGAGCTACGTGCTCGATCTGGTTTTTCTCTGTATTTGAGGTGACCATTCCGCTGAGCTGGATCTTGTTGTCGTCAGTAACGCTTACGGTTACGCTGTCCGCCGATGCGGGCAGTTGGCGGCGCAATGCACTTTGAATATCCGCCTGCGCTTTGGGCAATGCTGTGGTGGAAGCTGCGCCGGTTTGTCCGGTGTTCTCGTCGGGATTCTGCATCGTGGGCGGCAGCTGCTGCTGTGACGGAAATGTCGGTGGTGTAGATGGCGGCTTCTGCATGCCTGCCTGGGCGGAGGCAAAGCCTGCCCCTAACACCAAGATAAGGGCCGTTCTGTAGAGATGTCTCATTTTCTTCGTCTCCTCCTTTTCGGTTTTTTGGGAAAATTGGGCTGCGGTAGGTGAACAAACCACGCCCCTTGATTCTCTTTGGTTGGATGCCGGGAGGTTAGTGAGGTTGGCCCTATTTCTGGGGGAATCGAGAGCTGGAGGAATCGGGTGATCGCACGTGATCGCCGTGATCGCGTGATCTGAGGCAGGGCGCCTGCGCTCCGCTCTTTCTGGTCAAAAAAATTAAGGGCGGCACTGGGCCGCCCGAAAGTTTATCCGTTGTCCCAATCTTAGATCTTGGGGGTTTCAGGCGGAGTCGAAGGTGAAGTTCCTTTGCCCTCTACCTTCAGGTGGTCTACGACTTTCATGCCGCCGGCATTGGTTTCCGCGATCTGCTTTACGGTTTTCTTTTGCTCTTTGCTGGCGACGGTTCCGGTTAGTTCAACCTGGTTGTTGTTGACAGCCACATTGACGTTCGCGCCTGACAAGCTGGAGTCCTGCTGAATCGCCTTCTGGATTTTGTCCTGAACATCTCCACCACCCGATTGGCTCATGCTGCCAGTTTGATCGTTGGCGGGCGGAGTTGATGGAGCCGTTTGAGGGGCCGGGCTGGGAGTGGATGCCTGACCAGCGCTCTGATAGGCAATCAGCCGTAACTGGGGTGGCTTGCTGCCAGATGGGGGCTGGGTGCTGGGGCTGGTGGCAGAACCACTTACCGTCAATTTATTGACAATGTCTGCATTGGGAGCGGCCGTACGGGCGATCTGTTCGACCTGCTGCTTCTCCGCATCAGAGCTAACGGTTCCGGCAAGTTGGATCTTGTTGTCATCGGTGGAGGACACAGTCACGTTATCCGCGACGTTGGGCAGTTGCTTGTGCAGCGCGGCTTGGATATCTGACTGGGCGCTGCCCAATCCTGCGCCTTTTTGTCCCATCTGGCTCTTGTCGGGAGCCTGGGCTCCTGACGGTTGGGAGGTTGAAGGCGTCGTTTGGGCTAAAGCCAAACCCATACCGAGCACCAGAATGAACGCCAATTTGTAGAGATGTTTCATAGTTTTGTTCGTCTCCTGCTTGATTTGTGCGGCTGATTAAAATGCGTCCTAGAAAGTTGATACCTCAGTACATGAGGCACAGTTTTGTTGACGCAAAGTGGCGTTTGCTTTCTGGTGAGATTGTGTGCCGGCGGTAGGAGTTGGCTATCCAGCTCTGGAAATCGAAAGCTGCTGTTGAATCGGAGCATCGGGATATCGGGGCATCGGGATATCGGAAGGGCACGCTCGTAGTACTACGGAACTAAGTTAATGCCGCAGTCTCTCTCTGTTGACGGTCCGATCCAAAATAGATTTAGCAATCAGCCGGGTCGCTACGCCGAGGGCGTAGTTCATAAAAGCCACTAACTGCTTCCGGCATTTTGGTCGCGTTGGCAATCGGGTCATCGGGTCATCGGGTCATCGGCGCATCGGGTCATCGGAAGAAACACCCAACACCTCGATGCGTTTGAGTATCCACTGATCCCAAACAGCTTCGCGAGCGGTCAGTGGAGAGAGCAGTCAGTATTCAGCCCGCAAACGTCTCAGGCTGAATTGCAGGATCGTTGGCATGGTTGAAAGAGGTCGGCCTACACCTACTATAAAAATGCTTTAGCTGTCGGGAGATTTAAAAATAATCAAGAACAAGACCTAGAGCGGTCCTAAATTGATGCGGACCTTCGATAAAAATAGGTGAGCCGTGCGGTAGCACCTCCCAGAGACGGTGCGGAGCACCGTCTGTACGGCCATCGTTTTGCGCTGCGGAATACATCTTCGCGACCCTTGAAAATCGCGGCCCGATGCGATTAAGGGTGGTAGGGACCTCTCTCTTCGCTCGAGGTAAACTACAAAAAACTACGCAACCTGCTAGGGCACCGACGTCGCCAAGCTTACTTTGTGTTTGTCCAGCAGGGTTCCGGTGGCGTGATCTACTTCTGCCAGAGCCCTCTGGTAGGAAATCTGGGCTTGCACCAGGGTGAGCTCGGCCTGGGAGAGCTGGTTCTGCGCATCGAGAACGAAGAAGATGGTTTCGGCGCCAAGCTGGTATTTGCGCTCTTCAGCCGACAAGTTCTGGGCGGAGAGATCGCGCGAGGTCTGTGCGGCGGTTATTACCAGCTCTGCCTGTTCCAGGTCATGCACTGCGTTCTGCACCTCCGTGGTGATGGTCTGCTCGAGGCTGCGTTTCTGGTAGAGGCTTCGCCGCTTGGAGACCAGGGCGGTACCCAGATCTGCCTGGGCTGAACTGTTGCGGATGGGCAGACGCAATTGCAGGCTCATGCCGTAGGTGGGAAAACTGAAGCCGCCAAGCTGGCTGAGCGAATCGCTGAAGCCGCCATTCGAGAGCACGATGGGATTGCCCAGGGCGTCGGCGCCAAAAACTACGCCGCCGAGGCCGTTGCTGGTATAGCTGGCGCTCAGATTCAGATCAGGTTTGAGATTGTTGTTGGCCAGCTTGACGTTGGCATCGTCAATGGCCAATTGCTGGTTCTGCGCTTCAAGTTCGCGGCGGTTCTTGAGCGCCTGGCTGAGTGTTTCAGAAAGGTCAACGCTGGCCAGAGTGCCTGAGGGTTCGGCCTTCTCAGTTAATTCCAAGTCCAGCACGCCGATGCGGTCATCGAGATCTGCACCCACGGTTTGCCGCAGCACAGTTTCAACCTGTTTGAGGCTGTACTCCGACTGAATGACAGCGATCTTCCGCTGCGCCACTTGCGATTCTGAACGATAGATATCCAGCGGAGGCAGAGCGCCCAGTTCGAGCGAGCGCTTGTCACGATCATAGCTTGCCTGAGCGAGGTCCAACGATTTCTTAAGGACATCGAGTGTTTTGTGAGCTTGGACTACGTCCCAGTACTGGAAAATCACGCGTTGCACGCTGTCGCTGGTCTGGGCCTCAAACGTTGCTCGTGACTGGCGCACGCCGCGTTTGGCAATGATGATGCCTGCCCGGTTCGGGAACAATCCTCGATTGCGCCACAGCGGCTGGGAAAGCGAGAAGGTGAGCCCGGAAGTGAATGAGGGATTGACGGTGGCGAAACTACTGTTGGTGGTGGAACGTATGGTATTGAAGCCGATGCCGACAGCAGCGCCGGTTTGAAACGCCTGGGAAAACGAGATGCCTGAAGTCTGGTTCAACGTGCTTAACGTGGAAGCGCCACTGAGAGAAGAGGCACTCGGCGAAACTGACCGCGTGGGAGAAAAACTGGAGATGAGCAGCGGGTCAAAGGGCTGATGCGCCTTTATCACGGCGAACTGTGAGAGATCGTATCCCGCTCGATTGACGCTGATATCGGTGTTGTTGAGCAATGCCAGGACGACGGCATCTTCCAATCCCAGACGGAGTTTGCCATCAAAGACAAAGTCTTCCAGATGGACAGGACCGGGAACCTGCGTGGGCGCGCTGCGCGAACGGAAGATGCCCCCGGAGTAGACCTGGGCGGCACCAGCGGTGCTGATAGTAAATATGAGTGCAAGAGAGGTTAATATTTTTTTCATTCGTCTTTCCATTTGTCTTTCTATCTTTCCAGTTCTTCGTAGTGATAGGGTTCCCTCGCTCCGCTCGGGATAAACTACAAACTACAAAAACCACAAAGTCAGAAACTACTCGTACCGAATCGCTTCAACAGGATCGAGGCGCGCGGCTTTTCTTGCGGGATAAATACCGAACAGCAGTCCTACAGAAACGGAGAAGGCGAAGGCGAGCAGAATTGAGTTGAAAGTGGTGACCGTGGACCAGCCAGCGAGCCATGCAATCAGCCGCGACATGCCGAACCCGAAGCCAATGCCTATCAAGCCTCCGAGCAAGGAGATCAACACGGCTTCGACCAGGAATTGCCGGATCACATCGCGCTGGCGGGCACCCATGGCGCGGCGGATGCCGATTTCGCGGGTGCGTTCCAGAATGCTGGCCAGCATAATGTTCATGATCCCGATGCCGCCTACGAGAAGAGAGATGGAAGCAATGGCGACCATGACCAGATCAAAGATGTGTTGCGTGCGCTGCTGCTGGGCGAGAAGTTCCGCCGGAGCAATCACACTGAAGTCAGCTGCGTTGCGATGAGAAATACTCAGAAGGGACCGCACCACGTCCGCGGTAGGAACGGTATCCAGGGCGGATGATAATTCCAGGTACATGCCGTCAATTTCATCTTTCATGTTGCTGCGGCTGTCCTCCAGGCGCAGCATGGCGGTGTAAAGCGGGACATAGATCAGGTTGTTCATGTCCTGGGAAGGCAGCGATTCCACCGCGGTCTGGGCGCTGAGTTGCGATCCCACCACGCCGATCACATGCAGCCACTGCTCATTGACTTTGACATACTGGCCTACGGCTTCGGCTTGTCCAAAAAGGCCGGCCTTAGCGCCTTGCCCCAGCACAGCGACGGCAGCGGCGTGGTCGTTCTCGTCTTCACTGAAATACCGGCCCTGCACAACCGCCAGGCCGGCTATCTTTTGATAGTTAGGATTAACGCCATAGACTACGGGCATATCGTGCTGCGGCTTAGGAGACATCCGGCTGGGAATGAAGCGCTTACGTGGCGTCCCCTCAACGACTCCGGAAACATTGGCCAGTATTACGCGAAAATCACGCAGGGTGAGGCCCAGAGAAAGTTGGCGCACCTTCTGCCAATCTTCCCAAGCGGCGACCTCATGAGCTTCCACAATGACGTTGCGCACTCCCATCTGTTCGATCAAGGCCATCACCTGCTGCCGGGCCCCGGCGCCGATGGAGAGCATGGCAATTACAGCGGACACTCCAAAAATCATTCCCAGCATGGTGAGAAAGGAGCGCAGCTTGTGCATCATGAGGTTTTCCAGGCCAAAGCTGAGGTCGGCAAAATACTGCGCCCAATCTGCGGCAGAGAGGAGCGGCCTGGCGCTGCGAAGTTGCATTACCGGCCCACTCCCACGGGGCCAGAGGCCTGCGTCTTTTCCTGGTTCTTGAGGTCTTCAGGGTTAACCAGCGCCACTTCGGTCCCCTCGGGGAGATCGACGGCAATGCGATTTTCAGTGCGGAACTTCACTTTGGCGACGGTGGGCTCAAAGTTGCTTCCGTGTTTCACGTAGACGATTTGTTTGCCGTCTTTCTCAAACAGACACTGGGTAGGCAGATAGAGCTGATCTTTGAGCTGGTTGCCACGAACCAGAACCTCCGCCGAGGTCCCGGGACGCAAGTCATGGGCGCGATTCTGAAAAGCAAACAAGACTTCAAAACGTCCGATAGCATTGGGCCCAAAATCATTGCGGGACGCCATGCCGGCAATGGATTTCACTTTGGCTTGCACAGCGGCCCCGGCTTGAGCGTCGAGACGGACTTCCGCCACCTGGCCTACATTCAAATTGGAGCGATCGCTCTCATAAACCTTGGCCATGATCTCCATCTGGCCGAGGTCCAGCACTTCGGCCAGAAAGCGGCCGGGATAGACGAGATCGCCCTCGCGGTATTCGGGCAGATTCATGCCATAAAAAGTCATGCCGCTATCCATGTTTTCCTTGATGGAAACCAGGCCGGTGATGGTGGATTTGACCTGCATGCTATCGATGGAGCGCTGGGCCTGCTTCATGCCCAATAGCGCGGTCTGGCGCTTCTCTTCCAGGAGAGCGATGGAGGCGGTGTTGGAGGCGGTGCGCGAATTGATGTCCTGTTCGATCTGCGCGAGGCGCCGCCTGGCTTCTTCCAGATTCAGCAGATTTTTGCGCGCGTCGATGTCGCTTACCAATTCGTTCCTGCTCACCTCCAGCTCGGCGCGGCGAACATCGAACTTGGCTTTCAGGGCTGCGACTTTGTCTTCAGCGGTCTTGACTGCGGCATCGGCTTTGGCTTTGGCGATTTGCTGTTCAGCCTCCGCCAACTGGGAACGGCTCTGCTCCAGGTTGTATTCCTGCTCGCTGGGATCAAACTCCACCACTATGTCGCCGGTCTTTACCTGAGTGCCGGTTTTGGCCAGACGCACAATCTGCAGGGTCCCATTCACGGACGGCGCCACCAACATGGCGGAATGCGGAGTGCGTAATTCACCGGGCGTTTCAACATCGAGTTCGAGTGTTCCCTTTTGCACCCGGGTTGTGGGAATGATTTTGGCGGCTGGCCGCAATTGCTGGACGGCAAAGGCAATTCCAAATCCCACCAGCAGGACAGCGGCGGCGATCGAGAGCCATTTGAATGCGCTTTTTCTCATTTGCCTTGCGTC
>DATDGH010000370.1:0-2157 GCA_036522215.1 Candidatus Angelobacter sp.
TGATAGTTCGGGTACGGTCGAAATTGCGAATCGCTCGACGCCCATTTGGACTGTGGCACCTGGTTGATGTCTACCGGGAAGGCAAGGTTGAAGCCATGGCTTCCCACATAAGCCACCTCGGCCACGATATCCGTAGTCAACGAACGCTCGACCCCGAAGTTCCATTGATAAATCTTGGGAACTGGAGTGTGGTACGCCAGGTAGTTAAATCCCCCACCGTTGAAGCGGGTTGGTTCCTGTGAACTTGACGTAAAAGGCAGACGAGTAGTTGAGACGCCACCCGTGACGGGAGTGACAATGTTCCCATTCCCGCCCAGAAGCACTGCTGGAGTGATGCCGTTGCTGGGATCGGTGTAGTTGCCCGAAGCACCAAAGGAGCTCCCCATGCCTGTGCCGTAGGTATCCAGGCTCCAGTTGTAAGCGTAAAGCCCGAAGCCTCCGCGCACTGTCATGTTGGGTCGCATGGCCCAAGCGAATCCGGCGCGCGGCAAGAACGTGTTGTACCTGTTCGCTTCGAGCGCGGTACGGCCGTTGGCATGTGTGCTCGCAAACCACGCTGCACCGAGCGTATTGGTCGCCGGATTGTTTACCGTCCGATCGAAGGTCACTGTGTTGCCGGTAACTTCGTTCCAGCCATGGTTGATCTGCCAGCGCAGACCAAAGTTGAGGGTGAGGTTCGGACGAATCTTGAAATCGTCCTGAACAAACATCTGTGGACTCTTCAGGCGCGCTCCGTACTCGGGACTCACATTCGCCTGCCAGTTATTGATGTACCCCAGCAGAAAGTCCGCATACTCGAAACCCGTTCCAGGCACCGTGCACGCGGCACCACCCGCACTTGCGCCGCAAACAGCAGGATCCGTAGTCCACTGCTTGGTGTATTGCCCCGAGTACTGCATATTGCCCGCGTTTTTGTTCCCCCAAGCGGTGGAGTTGTCCCGATACGCTAACAACTCTCCGCCAAAATGAAGAATGTGTTTGCCGCGGATCATGGTGACGACATCGGAATAGTCGAACACGTGTTCTTTATAGATCGAATTGGTACCCGGCGTGAGCCACGAGTACGGAAAGGTACCAGTGGTCTCGAACCCTGGGAAATCATCCAACTCGGCAAACTGCCAGCCCAGTTGAGCGGCATAGCCTTTGCTCAGCGAACTGTCGGTGAAGTAGTTCATCTGGTTGGTGTAGCCGACTCGGAACTCGTTCACGATAGTGGAACTGATGTTCCACACATCGGTGATCTGCGCGTTATTGTTGTCCACGTAGCCGTTCTGGCAGCCAACTGGACAATTGGAGATGGAGCTAAGGCCAGGGTAAGTGAAATCGGCCTGAGTATCCGACATTGTGATGCGGTTGTTCGAGCGGACGTCCCAGTCCAAGCGACCGAAATAGCGTTTTGCCGGGTCGGAAACTAACTGGTTATAGTGCCAGTTGTTGTTTGGCTGCCCCTCGCCTCCGATGGACTGGCCGCCGGGAATTGGAGTCAGGAAGGATGGATGGCTGCCAGTCGTGGGAAAGAACATTTGTTGGAATTTCGCAGCTACCGGGTCGAATAAGTTGGTTGGAATCTTGTTTCCATTTCCATACTCGGACGCAAAACTCTGCCGGACCGGATAGGGATTTCCCAGCGCGTCATGTGCGATTGTCTGAGTGGTCGGATCGTAAAGGGCGTTGATGCCGGTGAAGTCACCGCCAATATTTGCGTCCGTTGGAAGGGTGTCGTAACCGTGATTGTTAGTATGGTTCACAATCTGGTCGTAGTTGAAGTAGAAGAACATCTTGTTCTTCAGAACCGGCCCGCCTATCGCCCCACCGAAGTTGTTGTACCGCAAGAACGGGATCGGCCCAGCCTGCTTCTTAGTTAGGCCAAATTCATAGGGATACGCAGTGAGGGCGTCGTTTTGAATGAAATCGTAAGCGGTCCCATGAAATTTATTTGTCCCGCTCTTCGTGACCTGATTGAAGATGATTCCGCCGATGCCATACTGCGCCGAAAAGGACGACGTATTGACCTGTAATTCGGAGACGTTCTCGAAAGTGGACGGGTTCGCATTCTGGCTATGCGAGAGCGTCGTGGATGCTCCGTCGGCGAGGATGTTGCTGTAAGGCAGATTTCCGTTAACCGCGACTACCTGGCCAGGATTGTTTGTCCCCTGT
>DATDGH010000371.1:0-9887 GCA_036522215.1 Candidatus Angelobacter sp.
CGAATCTGGTTTCATTGCCGCTGAAGCTGGTGCAACCTTCGATCTATGCCACGGCCCTGGCCGAAGATAAATATCTGGCTGACACGCGCATGTATCTGGCGGTGAGCGCCGAGGCCAGCCAGGCGGAGGTGGTGGGCAAGACCCCGAACCTGGTGAAGGTCTGTTCGGCGAGCCATATCGAGCACTTGGTGAGTCCCGTTTTGCGGGCGACCTCAGCGGCTTTAGGGTGCGCCGTACTCGTAGGGTTGGTATGGTTCTTATCTTCGCACTGGACCTCGGTTGTGAAGATTGGCCCGTACTTAGCTTCAGTCGGAGGACTGGCGATTACTGCCCTGTTGGCAATCGCAGGCATTTTGTTTCCTCTGTTCAAATGGTTACGTCCCCGAGAGGCCATGCAGAGCGCCGTCGCGAAGACCGTTCTCGCGTTTACTGGATTCATCTTTGCCAACATACACCTGTGGACGTTCGATAAACTGTTCTTGCGTCGTGGCAGGCTGAAGAGGTTAATGCGGTTGAACTAACAAAGATGAAGCTTCGGGGCAGTTTGCTTCTTGGCTTCTCCTCGAAGGCCTGGCGGGCGTTTTCGAGGTTGCTGGTTTTGGGGTTGGTTTCTGTGACCTGTCACCTGTGCCCTGTAACCTCGTTTAGCGTGCGGACGTAGCCACGGCCGCCTTGTCCAGCACCTCCCGGACTTTGCTGGCGAGCTCCAGGGTCGTGAACGGTTTGGGCAGGAACGCTACCTGGGAATTCCTGATGCCATGCTGAAGCACCACATCATCCGTGTACCCTGACATATAGATGATCCTCATCGCTGGGCGGAGAGTAGTTAACGTTTGCGCGACTTCCAAACCCCCGCTCTCCTTCAGCACCACATCCGTGAGCAGCAAATCGATGGGGCCGGAATAGGTGCGGCAGATCTGTTCCGCTTCGCGGGAATCCGATGCTGGAATCACGTGGTAGCCGCGACGCTGAAGCATAGTCAAAGCTACTTCGCGAACCGCCTCTTCATCTTCCACGATCAGAATGGTTTCTTTTCCGTCCGCCTGGTCGGGCAGTTGCTCCTCGGCCACAGACGCACTCTTTTGCGTCACCTTGGGAAAGGAGATAGTGAAGGTAGCGCCCTTGCCCGGCGCGCTCTCCACCCAGATTTCACCTTCGCTCTGCTTGACAATGCCATACACTGTAGAAAGTCCCAGGCCCGTGCCTTTGCCTGGTTCTTTGGTAGTAAAGAAAGGTTCAAAGGCGCGTGAACAAGTGACAGGATCCATGCCTTCGCCGGTATCTTTCACGCAAAGCATGATGTAACGGCCTGCTTTCAGGCGGACTTCCCCGCGGCGGAACTCCTTCTTCACCTCCATTCTGGAGGTACTGATAGCCAGGTTTCCGCCGCCGGGCATGGCATCGCGGGCATTCACTGCCAGATTCATAACCACTTGCTCAATCTGGTTGGGATCAGCCTTGATCAGTCCGAGATTCGCTTCCAGTGTGGTACTCAAGCGGATGTCTTCTCCCAGCAGCCGGCCCAGCATGTTCTGCATGTTGCTGACGATGCTGTTGAGATCCAGGATCCTTGGGGTAAGCAGTTGCCGCCGGCTGAACGCCAGCAACTGCCGTGTCAGAGAAGCGGCCCGGTCGGCCGCGCGTATAACACCTTGAACATCTTTTCTCAGATGGTCACCCGCCGGCAACTCGTCCAGCAGCAATTCGCTCTGTCCTTTGATGATCGTGAGCAGGTTGTTGAAGTCGTGGGAGATGCCTCCAGCCAGCCGGCCGATCGCCTCCATCTTCTGTGCCTGTCGGAGCTGCTCCTCCAGGGCGCGATGGTCAGTAACATTTTCCGCGATCATCTCATATTCGCTGCTGCCGCTCTCCATGGTCACTACGCTGCCGCTCAGGCGCGTCACCATGGTTTCGCCGGATTTGGTTTTCCACTGTACCTCGTACCCTTCTACCGAGCCACCGGTTCTCAGGTTTTGCAGAAGCTGTTCATAGTCACTCACGTGGATGAATACGTGCTCTGCGATGTTCAGGTTGAAGAGTTCCTCTTTGTCAGAGTAGCCAAGCATTTTGACCAGGGCGGGATTCACATCCAGAAAGCGGTCACCGGCACAGCGATAGATTCCATATACCGCCCGGTCCAGCAGATTGCGGTTCCGCGTTTCCGATTCGCTCAGTTGGCGGTTGGTCTGTAACAGGTGGTAGCGGGCAGACGAAAGTTTTTCTGCCATCTCATTAAAAGATTCTGCCAGCCCGGCAAACTCGTCTTTCGTGAAGTAGCGAATGCGGTGCTCTAATTCCATGGCGCCGATCAGATTGGCCCCGCGTTCCAGAGTTGAAAACCCGAAACTCAGACGACGTGAGAGCCGCCAGGAGAGAACGAAGGCAATCAACACCGAAAGAAAGAAGGTTGCAAGCATCACCCGTAGGCCGACTTTCTCGGCGCGCTGGAAGTCAGTTTGTGCGCGCTTAATGCGGGCCGCTTCCAAAGACTCCAGGCTGGGTATGTCCTGTTCAAAGATTTTGATGGCAAGCGAGTCTGCACGGACTAGATCACTGACTGCTTCGCCTTCATCCTTGCCGCCTGCACGATAGAAATCCAGCCATGCCTGCCGCAGCGCCAGATAGCGCTGATCAAACTCCTCAATAGCGGGAATCTGGCCGGGAGAAGCATCTTCCTTCAGGCTCTGGATTTCCGCCTCTTTTTCCGCCGTTATCTTTCCGAAGGATGCGCGGCTTTCGTCGTTGATGAACGAAGCTTGTTCTTCCTGCGACGTCTGACCCGCAAGTGTGACCTCCTTGTACAGATTGTCGAGTTCCTGGCGGATCGTGGAAAGCTTCAGTTCGCCGGCGGTAGCGTGGTCCCACTCACTCTCAGCCAGGCGCCGGATGCGCGCATTCCAGAAATAGGCGATGAGATTGGCGAAAAACAAGCCCAGCACAATCAGCAGCAAAAGGGAGTAGCGGCGGCGAATCGTCATGGCCTACCTTAACGGGTACTCCTTTTCACCGGGCGACTTGCCGTCAATCTTCAAGACTTTCCTCTTCTTGCTGGTATTCGCTTGATGGGCGTTCAGAAGCGTCACGCCTCCAGGAAGGCTCGCCACCAGGCTCCGGGCAGAAGAAAGGGATTCGGCAGTCTTGGGTGCGTTCATCGCTTCGCCGCGTAGAATGCGGCCAATCCAGTACTGCTTGTATTGGGCTTCGTTCATCCGATACACGCTGTGAAGCAGCACATCGCGTTCATGGGTCCTGGCCGGCGGCATTATAAGGACCACCGGTATATTGCCCTTCCAATATCGAGTCTCGCCCAGAAAGAGCCGGCGCATGTCATGCAGGGAAAGATTGGAAACCGGAAGCCCACCATTTCCCACCACGGCTACATCTCCTCCAGAGGGATGCGCCTGGGCCGGAACGCTTCCGGGCCATATGGCCCATAATGCTGCCCCCAGCAGGACCCGACTCAGCATCCTAACCCCAATGGGGCCAGCATGTTGTGTACGGACGCTGCCGTCCCTGCCAGGTAGAATCCTGCAAATTACTGAAAATACAAGCATTTGTCAATTTCCTGCGGGGACCTAGGCCCACGTGGGGATACCGTCTCAAAGGCTGGCTAGGAGGTTAGGAATTATGTACCATATTTGACCCTGTTCGCAGCCTTAAGATTTTCTTACCTTGGTAACTAAAGGGAGTCGTTCTGGCAGCCAAGGTCCCAACCTGGGAGCCGGAACGGACCAGCCGTCCCGCTCCGAATCAGGAACCTCGGCGTATCCGGTCCTGCCGCTTCAGGAGAGGAATGGGTTTGTTTCGCGCTCTTGACCGATGGTAGTGAGAGGACCGTGCCCCGGCACCACCTCAATATCGTCGGGCAGTGCCATGAGTTGCGTGTGCAGAGAGCGCATGATTTTCTCGTAGGATCCGCCCGGAAGATCGGTGCGCCCGATGCTGCCGGCAAAAAGAGTGTCTCCGGCGATCAGTTTTTTTTCTGCTGGGAACAACAGGCAAATGCTGCCTTCCGTGTGGCCCGGCGTCTGAATCACCTGCGAGGCGATGTTGCCGATTTGCAGCTTTTGTCCTTGGTTGAGTGATTCATCCACCTGGACCGGTCCTGGTGGCGGTGAGCCAATCCATGCGGCTTGCACGTCCAGCATTTTCAATAGAGCCAGATCGTTCTGGTTCAGAAGAACAGGAGCGCCGGTTGCCGCCTTCAACTTCATGGCGCCGCCCACGTGGTCTATGTGCGCATGAGTGACCACAATATATTTCAACGTCAGAGTCGCTTGGCGGAGAATGCTGAGGATTTCTTCGATCTGGTCACCGGGATCAATCACCATGGCTTCGTGCGTCTGCTCGTCGCCAATGACGGAGCAGTTACATTGCAGCAGACCGACGGGAAGGATTTTGTGGAACATAGGAAATCGGCCATTGGCTCTTGGCCTTTGGCCCTTGCCTTTTTCCTCGCGGCAATGAAATACCGGAGATGCTCAAAGTGCGTTGCCAGTCTAAGCTTTTGCAGTTCGCTCTCACAAGAACGTTTTCTGAACACAACGAAAAGCCGGCAAAGAAAGGCCAATGGCTAAGGGCCAAAGGCAAAGGGCTACTTCTTTTGTGCCGGAGGATTTGCCGGTGCCGCTGGCGCTGCGGGGGCAGTCTTCTCGTCTTGCAAGATTGAAGTCGGACCGTTGCGCTTCGACAGGAGCGTAAGCGAAATGGCCGTCAACATAAAGATAATGGCGCACCACGTCGTTACTCGCGAGAGAAGCGTAGCGGTGCCGCGCGGGCCGAACGCAGTCTGGCTCCCCACTCCGCCAAAAGTGGCGGCGATGTCAGCACTCTTGCCGTGCTGAAGAAGCACTACGACAATTAAAATCACACATACCAGAACATGAACCGTGGTGAGGAGAACAATGAGCATGCTGTATTTGTAAACTTCCTTTCAAGAAACTATGGTGCGGAAGGGGGGATTTGAACCCCCACGCCTTTCGGCGCCACCCCCTCAAGATGGTGTGTCTGCCAGTTCCACCACTTCCGCTTTCAGATCAACAACTTACGGGCGCTTTCCTAGGCGTTTGTTAAAAACTCCGCCACAATGATTTGGCTAACCTGCGGCGCCGGCAATAACTTAAGGTTGAGAGCTTGATTGCGAGTCAAGCTCTTGCAAACTTCTGCAACCTCTATTTTGCACTTTGCTTGCGGGGCGGTCAAATCACGGTGCCACCCATGGCGACCTGAGTGGGGTTCGAACTCAGCGGCCGTTAAGAATCGATCGGGAAATGTGAGCCAGAGACAAGACTTCCTGGGCCGCCCCCAAGGCAATCGCCTCTGCCGGCATTCCGAAAACTACACAGCTTTCCTCGTCCTGCGCGATGGTGCGGCATCCGGCGCGCTTCAGTTCCAGCAAACCGCAAGCGCCATCTTTGCCCATGCCGGTGAGAAGAATGCCGAGCGCACTGCTGCCGGCTGCCTGGGCAACGGAAGCAAAAAGAACATCCACGCTGGGGCGATGATGGTTGACAGGAGGTCCATCTTCCAGTCGAACAATATAGGACGGTCCAAGGCTTTTCAGTACCAGGTGACGATTGCCGGGAGCAATCAGCGCACAACCGGGTTTCACCCGGTCACCATCTTCCGCTTCTTTCACGAAGATGGCGCAATCGCGATCCAGGTGAGTGGCGAAGGCGCGCGTAAATACCGGCGGCATATGCTGGACAATCACCAGGCCAGGGCAATCCAGAGGCATAGCCTCAAGAATTTGCCTGACGGCATCAGTGCCTCCGGTGGAGGCGCCGACCGCGACCAGGGCGGGGTCTAATCGCGGCCGGCTCCCGGGGAAGCCCGCCAGAATTGTGGGCCGCCGTCCCGGAGTTTGGGATGAATTACGTCGTAGCCTGGTTCCTGCGACCTCCCAAACAAGCTTGAGCAGCTTTTCGGCGGAGTCCTGTAGAAAGTCTCTGACTCCCACCTTTGGCTTGGTAATGATTTCAATGGCGCCTTCCATCAGCGCATCAATCCCCCGGCCTGCCCCGGTTTCAGTATTTCCGGAGCAGACGATGATGGGAATCGGGTCCTGGCGCATGACCCGGCGCACAAATGTGATTCCATCCATGCGCGGCATCTCCAGGTCAGTGATGATCACGTCCGGCCGCGCGATTGCCATTTTCTCCAGGGCAAAGATGGGATCGGAACTGGTAACTACGGAAATGCGGTGATCGCGCGTGAGTAATTGCGAAACAACCTGGCGCACTATGGCCGAGTCGTCCACCACCAGAACGCGCAGTGTCCTTTTGTTCTCTCCCAGGTTGCTCATAAGCAGGGTCTACCGTTCTTATTCTCGAGCCCCAAAGACGCCGGGAAATACGGCCTTGGCCAGCAGTTTGCTCGCTGAACTTTCCACTGGACTGAGAAAAAGCCGGCCTCCCGGAGCAAGGTGACAGAAAAGTTTGCGCACGACTTCCGCTTTACTGGCGGCACTGAAATAGATGAGCACGTTGCGACAGAAAACAGCGTCGAACTTGTTTTTCAGGTTGTACTCGGCAGAGTTAAGGTTCAGGGAAGCGAAGGTCAAGCGATCTCTCAATTCCGGTTTGGCCTGCATCCACATGTCGTTGTGGCCGAGGCCTTTGAGCATGTAGCGCTTCAACCGGGGTGGAGGGATTTCTTGGGCCTGCTCAACCGGCCACTGTCCTTGCTCGGCCTTATTCAGCACGCGCGCGGAGATATCCGTTCCCAGGACGCGAATGCTCCACCTGGAGTCGGAAGAAAAATGGTCCAGCAGGACCATAAGAATCGAATACGGCTCTTCTCCGGTAGAACATCCTGCGCTCCAGATCTTCAACATTCGCGGACGCTTGCCGGCGTCCGCCTCACGCTTCCATTCGGGAATGACCTCTTCCTCCAGATGGCGAAATTGTTGGGGATCGCGAAAGAAGTGCGTCTCGTTGGTAGTGAGCAGATCCAGCATGGCCCACCGCTCTTTCGGATCGTGCTTGACGGTGCTGTAATAGCTCTCAAACGACGACAGATCGAGTTGCCGTAGACGCTTTGCCAGCCTTCCACAGAGCAACATTTTTTTGTGCTCGCCCAGCCAGATTCCGGACTCGCTATGCACCAGCTCCTGAAATAAGAGGAAGACTGACCGTGAAAGGCGGAATCCTGCTCCTGCCTGCTTGTGGATTGCTGCCTCAGTCATTTCACGCTTCCTGCCGGCGAATATAAATAGACCACTCGGATGGCGTGCTGCAGACGTGAAATGAAAGCGGGATTCAATTGCTCGAACCTCACAGCGCATCTCCCTGGGCGACAGCCGGCTGCGCGGTGGTTGGCTCAGACGAGACCAGCGCGTGAGTATTCCCAATGTGCGACAGTTCGTCCACAGAAAAAATCCTGTCAATATCAATCAGCAATGTGAGTCTGGAGCCGGCATTTACAATCCCGCGCAGATAGTCGATGTTGACTTTGACCCCAAAATCCGGGACAGGTTGAACATCTGCGGCGGTCAGATCGACTACCTGGCTGACCGAGTTCACAACCACGCCAATCACCAACGGCTCACCTTTGAGGTCCACTTCCAGGATGATGATGCAACTGGTTTTAGTGATCGGGGCCTCATTCATACCCAGCTTCACCGCCAGGTCAATCACCGGAATAACACTACCGCGCAGGTTGAAGACGCCGCGCACCCAAAAGGGTGTATGGGGCACGCGAGTGACTGCCTGGTATTCGAGGATTTCTTTGACTCGAAGGACGGGTACGGCATACTCGTCCGCCGCCAGGTAGAAGGTGAGAAATTGCTCTTGCAAAATTTCGTTTGCATCCATTCATAGACTCCTGAATTTTTCAGTGGGCATTAGAATTCTGCGAATTCGCCCTGGTTGTGAGTTTGTCCGTTGGGAGCGACGCTCGCATGTTGCGGCGGGCCGACGACAGAGACTGGCCGGGATTTTGCCGCCGGCCTGGAAGGTAGAGTCAAACGCGCCGCAGCAGGAGGCATGCCAGCCTCATGGCCGATCCGGAAGAATGCCAGCAACTGCTGCAATGATTCGGCCTGGGAAGCAAGCTCTTCTGAGGTGCTCGCCAACTGCTCTGCAGCCGAGGCATTTCTCTGGGTCACCTGATCTACCTGGCCCATGGCGCGATTGATCTGCTGCACGCCTTCTGATTGTTCGCGCGATGCAGCCGCGACTTCCTGCACCAGTTCGGCAGTCTTCTTGATGGAGGGGACAAGGGCCTGGAGGAGTTTTCCCGAGTGTTCCGCTACAGAAACGCTCTGGCCGGCCACAGCGGCAATTTCCTTGGCCGCAACCTGGCTGCGCTCTGCAAGTTTTCGAACTTCCGCCGCAACCACGGCGAATCCTCTGCCGTGTTCGCCCGCGCGCGCCGCTTCAATCGCGGCATTGAGCGCGAGCAGATTAGTCTGATAGGCAATTTCCTCGATGATGGAAATCTTCTCCGCGATTTCATTCATTGCCGCCACGCTCTCCGCCACCGCTTTGCCACTGTCAGCAGCTTCCTGTGCTCCCTTGGTCGCCATCTGCTCCGTTTGCCGGCTGTTCTCGGCGTTCTGGGTAATCGAGGCATTCATCTGCTCCAGGCTGGCACTCGTTTCTTCGATGGAAGTGGCCTGCTCATTGGTCCCCTGCGCCAGCGTCTGGGAGGTGGATGAAACCTGGCTGGCGGCGGACGAAATAGCGCCCGCCCCAGCGGCTACTTCTGTGATCATGAGCCGCAGTTTGCTGATCATCTGCGTGAGCGCATTGCCCAGCGCGTCGTGCTCGGAATGCGGTGCGAGATTGATGGTGAGATCACCCTGGGCGATGCTGGTGGCTGCAACGGCCTTGGCGCGGAGCGACTCGACCATGTTCTTCATGGCCTTGAGGAGTTGCCCAGCCTCGTCGTGGCGGTCGATATCAATGGTCACGCGCAGGTCGCCCTCGCCTACTTTGTCAACCACCTTGACCACGTCGAAAATCGGAGTGGTAATACTGCGCGTCATGAAGATGCTCACTACCACGCCGGCCGCAAGAGCGAACACAACCGCGATGAGGATGATGAAGGAAACGCGCGAGACCAGGTCTTTGGTGATGCCTTCCCGTGCTGCCATGCGGTCGGCATGATCGGACGACATCTCCACGGCAAGCTGCTCCATGCGGTGAATGTAATCCTTGGCATAAATGATGGCGGCATTGGCGTCCTCTGGTCTGGTGATGGACTTCTCGCGTATTTTGCGGACCACCTGGTTGAAGGCCGCTTCATACGCGGCCACGTCTGAGCGCATCTGGGCCACACGGTCCTTGTCGTCCTTACGCAAGGAATATTTCTCAATTTCTTCCAGGTAGGTGGCCAACTGCTGGTGCTGATCGTTCCACTTCGCTAAATAGTCGTCCATTTTCTGGCCGTCAGCTAGGTTCAGGAACGTATCTTTCTCATAGCGCCGCAGTTCCAGAGTGGTGGTCTGCGCGCGCCCAGACGCACGTTCCAATTTAGCGTCCGTACGCAACATATCCAGGGTCTCGTTGCTGATGGCCCCCATTCCCCAGTAACCTGCGCCTGCGGCCGTCGCCATGAACAGAAGTAAAAGGCCAAACGCCAGAATCAATCGGGTCCCGATCTTAAGGTTGCGAAACATATCTCTCTCCTACGTGAAATTTGTTGTTTCAATCAGCTACATCTGAAACTTGTGCCGGCGCGCCGTTGCTTCACGCACCAGGGCAGGAACATCCAGGATCAGGGCCACACAGCCGTTCCCAAGGACGGTCGATCCCGCTATACCTGAAATTTTTTTGAAAAGCTTCCCCATCGGCTTGATGACCGTCTGTCCTTTTCCAAGAAGTTCGTCTACGGCCACACCTGCTTTTGCTCCACCGCAGTTCACGATCAAAACGTTTTCCCGT
>DATDGH010000372.1:0-4323 GCA_036522215.1 Candidatus Angelobacter sp.
GTATTTCTGCCAACGCGAAGATACAGCGCTGTTTGACCTTGCGGAGCCGGTGCCGGGACCGACCACGGAACTGATGTCGCAGATTGCGCGCGAGAAAAAAATTGTCGTCATCACCTCAGTTTTCGAGCGGCGGGCGAGCGGTCTGTACCACAACACTGCCGTGCTGCTGGATACGGATGGCAGCATCAAGGGCATTTACCGCAAAATGCATATCCCTGACGACCCTTTGTATTATGAAAAGTTCTATTTCACGCCGGGGGACCTGGGGTTCAAAGCGTTTGACACTGAGTACGGCCGGATGGGTGCGCTGGTTTGCTGGGACCAGTGGTATCCGGAAGGTGCGCGGCTGACGGCGCTGCGAGGAGCGAACGTTCTTTTCTATCCTACTGCGATTGGCTGGCATCCGGACGAAAAAGCGGAATTCGGCAAGGCCCAGAACGATGCGTGGCGCACCATCCAGCGCTCTCATGCCATTGCCAATGGAGTATTTGTGGCGGCGGTCAATCGCGTGGGTCATGAATTCGGAGACATTCGCGGAAGCCGCGCTCAAGGCAAAGGATTGGAATTCTGGGGAGGCTCATTCATTTGCGACCCCTTCGGCCGTGTCATCGCGGAGGCTTCGCAGAACAAAGAAGAGATTCTGCTGGGCCAATGCGACCTGCATCGACTGGAAGACGTCCGTCGCAACTGGCCGTTTTTACGGGACCGCCGAATTGACAGCTACTCTGACATCTCCCAGAGGTTTCTGGACTGACAGTGCAAAATCAACCACAAACAATTGAGGACCTGATGCCACGCGAGCTTGGCTATCGCATGCCGGCGGAGTGGGAGCGCCACCAGGGAACGTGGCTCGCCTGGCCGCACAACCAGGACGACTGGCCGGGAAAGTTCGATGCCATTCCCTGGGTATACGCCGATATCGTGCGCCATCTCAGCCGGGTCGAGGATGTCAACATCATCGTGCGCAATGCAGCTGAACGTGATGGCGTGCGTTCCGTCCTCAACCGCTGCCATGTAAGCCTGAAGCGGGTCAAGTTTCACCTGTGGACCACCGACCGCGGATGGACGCGCGACTCCGGGCCAATCTTCGTCCACCGTGATTCCGGCAACCACAAAGTAGCAGTCACCAACTGGCGTTTCAGCGGATGGGCCAAGTATCCCAATTGGAAGCAGGACGATCTGTTGCCGGAACTCATTGCGGAGAAACTCGGCCTGGAGCAATTCACACCTACTGTCCAACTACACGGGAAATCTCACCATGTGGTTCTGGAAGGCGGCAGCATTGACGTCAATGGCGCCGGGTTGATGCTGGCCACCGAAGAGTGCCTGCTTAGCAAAGTCCAGCAGCGTAATCCCGGGCTTTCACGCAAAGATCTCGAACAGGTTTTTGCCGATTATCTGGGCATTGAGAAGGTCATCTGGCTGGCGCGTGGCATTGCCGGTGACGATACTCATGGTCACGTGGACGATATTGCTCGCTTCGTGGCGGGCGATACCGTGGTCACTGTGGTTGAGTCCAGTCGCAGCGATGCCAACTATGCGCCGCTACAGGAGAATCTCAAACGGTTGGCAACAGCTACTGACCTCCTGGGACGTAAACTCAAGGTGGTTGAGCTGCCGCTTCCCGATCCTGCAATATTTCAAGGACATCGACTGCCCGCCAGCTATGCCAACTTTTACGTCGCCAACAAACTCGTTCTGGTCCCAACCTTCAATGATACGAACGACCGCGTTGCGCTGAATCTCCTCGCTGATCTCTTCCCTGAGCACGAAATTATCGGGATCCACTGTGGCGACCTGATCTGGGGATTAGGCGCCATCCACTGCATGACCCAGCAACAACCCGCAGAATAAGAAAATGCCCGAAAGCGGGGCCTTCGGACATTTTTGTTAGTCGGTTGATTGTATGGGTAGCGAACTACTTTCTGTTCCTCCGTGCGACCAAGCCTGTGACCAGGGAGCCAAGACCCACGAGGCCCAGAAGGGGCAGCGGAGAGGCAGTTTGCGGCAGCTTGGAGTCCGCGTTCTGATCGCTGTTAGAAGTTGCGGCGGCACCGGTGGAGCTGCTGGCCGCACTTTGATCGCTGGTTAAAGTTCCGGCAGTCCCCGTCGTGCTGCTGGCAGGTGGATTCTGTGCCGCGGCGGGAGCATTCTGGTCCGTGCTTGGGGCTGAGCCTGCAGCAGACTGCGACCCGCTTCCAACTGTGCTGGAAGGTGTTTGGCTGGTTACGGGCGGACTTGAAGCTGCGCCGGTTGCGGAGCTGGCGCCAGGAGATGTTGCGCTGCTGTCCGGAGTTGCCGCTGGCGTGTTGCTTGCCGGAGGATTTTGTGCTGACGCAGCATTCTGATCTGTGCTCAACGGCATTGTGGTGCTGGGGGCCGTGCTCTGGCCGGCAGAGGCTGCGTTTTGATCGCCGGAGGTTGCAGTCGCGCTGCTCGGACTGGCTGACGTTCCGCCCATCGCAGCCTGGCCACTGCCGCTGCACGAATCAGAAATCATGTTGACGGAGGTCACCTGCAGCGAGCCTCCGGACTGGGTTCCATGTACTTCCACCTGGTGTCCATCATGCGGTTTCAGCATGGAGCTGTCCCCGTTCAGGGTAACATCCTGTCCATTCTGGGAGATGACCCAATTGCCACCTGACTGCTTCAGGCAGCCTCGGACCACCGTCTCCTGGCCGCTCGGAGCAGCGGATGGGGTGGTCTGGTTTTGATTGCTCTGGTCACTTGGAGATGATGGTTGCTGGGTGGGGCTACTGGGCTGGGTGGCTTGCGGGTTCTGGTCAGTACTGTTTGTGCTTCCCGCGCTGCCTCCAGATGTTTGTGCCAAGGCCATGCCGCCAGCCAGCACAAATGCCATTAAAAGTCTTTTGCTCATGTGTTCTCCTTGGAAAGATTCGCTGCCCGTGGGCTTTACACTTTTGCCTCGCTCTTCGGCGAGGAGACGATGGAGCGCCTACCTCTGTTTAGAGAAGAGTTAATAGCCTGGGGTTGGACAGTCCAATATCAGAAAGCAGAGCTGCTGCTGCGCTACAATTTCAGTGTGCTGACCGGGATTTCATGATGGCAGAGACGCCGGATTTTGCAGAGCTGACACGGCAAACAAAGGATGCAGCCTGGATGCGTCTGGCGCTGCAACAAGCCCGTTTGGCCGGCGAAGCAGGCGAGGTACCTGTTGGCGCTCTAGTAATCAAGGATGAGCAAATCGTGGGTCAGGGACACAACCGCAATCTCTTGGACCATGACCCGTCCGCCCATGCTGAGATTGTAGCTCTCCGCAAAGCGGCAGCCACGCTGGGGAACCACCGTCTGGGAGGGTGCGAGATGTTTGTCACCATCGAGCCCTGCGCAATGTGTGCCGGCGCGGTGGTTCACGCGCGGCTGGCCCGGCTGGTTTATGGAGCCACTGATCCCAAGGCAGGTGCCGTCTCGTCCGTCCTTCAGGTGGTCAACCACCCGGGACTGAACCACAAACTGGAAGTTGTACCCGGCATCCTGGCGCGGGAATGCTCTGCGATTTTACAAAGGTTTTTTAGGGATCGGAGATGAGGCCAGGATGGGAGATTTCCTCTTTCTTCGCTTCATATTTTGTTCAATTCGCGTTCGTTCGCTTTGTTCGCGGCTAATCCGGTTTTATCTGCGTAAGTCTGCGCAAAATTGCGGCGAACATCGGCAGGAATTGAATTCACGGCTTCCCGGCAACCACGGTCTGCGCCCCTGGCATGGCCGTCACGCTCTCCAGCGTCTTGAAAGTGACAGCGCAACCAGAAGCGGAGCAAGCTAGCACGCCGCGGCGAACTATCTTTGCTGAAGAAACATCAGGAAACATTACTGGATACCCTGCATCCATCATCGTCTGCCTGGCTGTAATCAAGTCTGCATCGCCGGAAAAGAATTCCACCATTTCGGGTTTGCTGGAACCATCAAAGACCAGCGTGAACTCAGCTTCTCCCTTCTTCAGATTCAATTCCGCGAGCTTCACCGCGCGCATCTGCACCAGCTCTGCTTTAGCTTGGGTGATTTCTGTCTCTGCATGCGCGGAATCCAGTTTTTGCAGTTGCGACCGTGAATTTCCAGTGTCTGCCCCGCCTGCTACCACGGCCAGCGCAAACATCTTCTTTGCCTTGTCTACCTGGCCTGCCTTCTGATAAACGCGCGCCAGACGGTTGGCTACTGTCCCCGACTGGCTCAGGTTCCAGGCTGAATTCAGGAAGCGTATCCCTTCCAGAGCTTGTCCCTTAAGGAACTTTGCCCAACCCATGCGCGCCCATTCCAGCGCCAGAAAATGCATGGCAGCGAAGGTTTCCGGTGTATCCGGACCAT
>DATDGH010000373.1:0-6229 GCA_036522215.1 Candidatus Angelobacter sp.
CAACTGAAAATCCATGAAGCCTTCATGTCCCACGTAGGTGACTAAGTCGGCGCCTCCGGCAACAGTGAGAGAGGAGGTCTGCGGCCCCACCTGAACAGCAACTCGCTCCGGATTGTTCCCGGCCGCAGCTTCCAGGAAGTCCGTGATGGCTTGTTTGATTTGAATGCCGCGATAAGCATCCGCAACTAGAAAGACGTTTTGTTTTCGATGCTTGAAGATGCATCGCTCGAGAATCTCTGTCTTGGGTCCCGGGCGGCAAGCCAACAGTTCCCAGTCGCGGCTGCGGGCAAAGAATGTCTTCACTCCATAAGCAGCGCCCCAGTAGAGATTGTTTTCCGCATCCTCGCCATTACCGAGCTTTGCTGCTACAGGGACAATACCCTGGTTCTTGTTGTCAGCCAGAGCGACAAACACATGGACGGTTTTGGGGGCGCCTTGCGCGAACGAAAGAACGCTTGCCAGGCAGCAAAGGATGGCCAGACCTGCCGGCTGCAGCCAGCGACAGCGACGACTTGATTCGCAATGCAGATTGCGGCTCATTCCCTGAGATTTGAGCATACTCTTTCACTCTGCCACGCCAAAGCCCTCAGGAAAACCGGGCGCGTCGGGGGGGGCCGGTGCAATGCCTAGTTCGTGAAAAGCCAGAGCAAGATCTTCAGGGGCTCCTTGCCAGCCTCAGATCGTGGAGCTGCCTTGACCACAACAGCCTGGAGAGTGATCGGTGATGCACGCGCTCATAGGCATGAATGCGCTGCTCAAAAACGCTTTGCGCGGCGGTTCGGTCATCGTCTCCGATAAGAGTTCCCTTCCCTGGAATCTCCCGGACGGAGCCATGCTCCGCATCGGCCAAAGCATGGACCGCAGCATCCTGTGAATGATCGGTGGTCCAAATGTATACGCGAATGGTCTTTCCCTGAAAGAGTACAGTCGCTCCGCTGATGTTGTACTGACGCACATGCGTGACTTCTTCCGCGGGATGATCGCTGTTGAACTCGACGATCAACATACGTTCGTTGCCGCCAGCGGAGGGATCGAAGACCAGCACCCATTTCTGATGGGCGTAGCGACCGAGCAGTTCGCCCAGATATTGGGCCTGGCTCTTCTTGCATCCGGTTACCAGACTGCTGTTCTCGGCATTGCCGGCATAGATTCCTTCCGCGCTCATGACTTGCGGAGTGGGACATATTTTTCCAGCGAGATATTTGGCCACGGCAAGAAAGTTGCTTTGCTCGAAGGAGTTCAGAGAATCCGCTGCAGCTTCGTCGGAGAGATGGTCGCGGGTGTTGGGGCTCGCAAAAAGATAAGACTGCGCCGGAGAGATGCGGCTGAGAAGGACACAAAACAGAATCGCGCGTTGGAGTAAACCGAGCAGCACTAGGCGGTTATGCACGCGATAATGAGAATTTTGTACTCGTTGTTGATGCAAACAGTCCGTTCTCGCTGAGAATTTGGTAACTCCCACCCCGCCACGCGAAGCGCGCGTCGGGGGCCCCGGTAATTGGGTAAGTTGGTAATTTGGTAATTGAAAATCAAAACCCAATCTCACAATGGATAGGGATATCAAGGGCAAAGCCCCTTGGCTAGTTAATAATTGAATAACTAAACTTACCCAACACGGGTCCCTGACACGCGCCGTGCTGGGCGTGTTGGGGGGCTGGAGTACCAAATTCTTTTAGCGCAAGCGGGACTATCGGTCGTACCCGGGATTACCGTGGCTAAGGAAACCTTACTTATGGTCCTTAGAGTCCTTATCGTCCGGATCTCCTCCGAGCAGTTGCCGCACCACCTCTTCTTCATTCCAATGCAGCCAGCTTTCCGCGATCCTGCCATTGGCGAAGAGGAACTCACCCGAGCCGTGTGTTCTTATGTGTTTCCCCGTAGGCTTAGGAAGTCCTTCACCGGTGCCAGTATTTGTGCCACTCGCCGTCCAGTGGACCGTCACCCTGTCACATCGGGATTCAATGCTGACAACTTTGATCTCGAAATCGGGAGCGACCCGTCTCCAGGATTGCGCTTCCTCGATGGCGGCGCGGAGAGTGAGATCTTTGTCGCCAAAGTGTATGGTGGAATCCTGGGCAAAGAAATGCTGGCCTTCCTCAAATTGGGCTTTGCCAATCACGTCAGTGATCACCAGGCTGGCGATCCTCTCGTTTTGTTCATTGTCCCGATCCTGGCACGTGGTGGCTCTTGGGTTGGCAACTGCGAGGTAACTGCACAGCAGTGTAAGAACAAAAACAACGCTCAACTTACGCATGGACACCCCTCCTCCTAGCTTGCTAGACACTAGCTCCTGAGACTTGCAATTTCACCTGAAAAGGCCCTGCATAGTGTATCGCAAACCTGCGCCTCTCAATGCAACCCCCCATGGTGAGCCCACGGCAAAAAAGGGGCAGGTGAATCCCTACCAGTCATATCCGGCTTAAGAGGGAATGAAAACGAGCGTCAGCTTCGGATTCGCAAAGAGACAAGCACTTGCCGTTGCTCAGAAGGATAATGCCAGCGGGCTGCTGAAACTATAAACGATTTGTGGAGCTGTCGACGCCTCAAAGAGCCTCCGACGGCAGCAGGTTCAACGAAATGCTGCAGCGGGTTCAACGATGTGGCAGCCCGCTATGTTTTCTCAAAAGCCTCGCGCAGCTTTCGGGCGCCATAGTTCCCACGCTGGCAGAACGGGCAGCCACAAGGCCGTTTTCCGTGGGAATCAGGATAGTATCTCCACCCTATCACCTGTGGAAGCCGTTTTACACGATGAACCTGCGAGTGCATGACTTTCCGGGGAACAATAACTTCGTATCCTTCAGCGCTCGATTGCTGAGCGATCAGAGCCAGTGCCGAAGCGGCACGCATCTTCTGGTGCGAGCGGTTGTAGTGACCTACCCAGACGTCTTCGTCATCAGGAATGCGGAAGTAAACGGCGGCGATTGGTCCCTGACCTCTGCGCTTGAGTTCGCGCAGCCACTGGTGCGACACATAGAAGTTTCGTGTCACCGGCATGGCAAAGATGCCGTAGGGAGAGCTCGGCTTTTTTCGCGCGCGCGAAATCCCATTGCGAAGAATTCTCTTGACGTTCTTTTCTGCCGTGAGATGCACAAGCATGGCCATAGAGCCAGTATTTGGTACTTCTAGTATTTAGTATTTAACGAAATCAAATGCAACACCAAATTCAGGTTAGCGGCTCCGCACGGAGACACGGAGAAGACCAGGGGATAGGTGGCAGGTTACAGCCCTGCCACCGGTCCCAGCGAATTGAATAATCTGTGCTTAGCAAAGGCAGCAGACGTAACAGGCCATGTGAGGCAGATTGAAGATCTGGGATCCCTCGCTACGGGATAAACTCAACCGCGAGGCACGCTTGGAATCAAGCTCCGTTCACGCCGCTCAGAAATCCTCCGACGTGGGCAGTGAATGCGATGGTCAAGACGGCCAGCAGCTCCACGGGTAAGCGAAAAGCAGAGAGAGACTGCCCTCTGCGCCTGGCCCGGAAATGAATCCACCACACAATCCCAATGAGTGAGCTGGACACGATTCCCAGGACCAAATGCAGGAGCAGGAGCCCGTGGAGCCGCTGGCCCTCAAGCTGCCACCGCCAGGCCAGAAGGCCGGTGGCCACTACCGGCAGCGAAGAGATCGCCGCCAGCAGGAGGTTATAGTACGCAACCGCGGCCAGCGCGGCCTTCTTCGTCCATTGAGCAGCAAAATCGAAGGCCACGCTGGTTATGAAGAGCGCGATCGGAAAATGGATCAGCACGACATGCTGTGCATGTTTGGCCAGCAACACGCCTTTGAGGTCAAAGGGATTCACTGCACCACAACCTTGCCCGTCATTTTGGGATGGATGGAACAGAAATAGTCGTAGGTGCCGGCCGTGGTGAAGGTATAGGAAAAGGTCTCGTCGGTATCCAGGACCTTGGACTTGAAGCTCTTATCAGTGCTGACAACGTTGTGCGGGATATCGTCGTGGTTGGTCCAGCGGACTGTTGTCCCCGCCGCGATGGTAATTGTGCCGGGGGCGAAACTGAAATTATCAATCTTGACTTCGACCTGGGGTCCGTCTGCAGGCATGATGGCGAAAATGGGCGGCGCTTTCGCCAGGGCCACCGCAGCCAGCAGCAACGCTGCCAAGCAGAAGAAACGTGATGAGAGCTTCATGTACCTACTCCTTTTATGAATTCCGAACAAAATTTCTGTTGAGCGAAGACTCCGGCTTATCCAAGCCGATCCGAAGCTGCAACCGGAGTCTTCCCCACACGCAGTCTTGCGCGTTTGCGCGTGACTCAACTGCAAAGCTTTCAGCTACCGAGCGATGAGTCAATGATCGCCAGCGTATGCTGTCCCTTCCGGGAATTGACTTCTGTGATGCCCAACAGGCTGCGGAGCTGGTCGTCGGGGACCTTCATCGGGCCTGGCGATGGCGCGGCTCCCGGTTTGGGTTGAGGGAAAGCGGTGGAGCAGGCGGTGTGGAAAGTTACATTGCCTTCGACTTTCTGCATGGTTTGATGGATGTGCCCGTTGAGCACGGTGACTGAGCCAAATCGCTTGAGGTATCCCAGCGCCTGGGCGCTGTCCTGAGTTCCCCAGCCCCATTCCGGATAGACGCTCCACAAGGGGATGTGAGCGAAGACCACGATGGGAGTGCTTTTGGAGAGATGTTTCACATCCTTTTCCATCCACTCCAGCTGTTCCTGGCCCAGGCTGCCGAGGCCGCCGGCTTTCAGATTCTGTACATTGACCAGGCCGATAAAGTGCACACCGTGCTTCTCAAAGCTGTACCAGCCGGCTCCCTGGCTTGCCTTGGCGAAGCGCTCGCGGTACTGTTTGCCGTCGTCGTTCAGAATGTCGTGCTCGCCGGGAACGTAGAAGACATCCTGCACGCTGGCGCTCTTCAGGATCTGCTCGACGTTATCGAATTCCTCGGGCTTTGAGAGATGGCTGATGTCGCCCGTATGGAGCATGAAGGCCGGACGAGCCGGCAGGGCGTTGATCTTGTCGATGGCCGCTTTGAAGGTGCTCACTACATCAGGATTGGCCGGCTTGTTGAAGCCCATATGGCTATCGCTGATTTGCACGAAGGTGAGTTCTCCCTTGGCTGCATCAGGACTCATGGTTGCGAGACTGCTAAGACTGTAAGATTTGAGGACGCCACCTTGGACGACGCAAAAGGCGCCGGTTCCAGCCCATGCCATGCATTTAAGAAAACCCCTGCGATCGATTCCATCGTGGTTGTGATCGTGCAGAATTCTGTCTTCAGGCTTTTGACGCATAGTCTCTCTCCTTGGACGCGCCGGCTTATACAGAGCGCTTGCGCGGCTTCTATGCCAATTAACTCGCTGGCTGCCTGAATATTCCCGGCGCTGGAAGTTTTTTTAGCATCGGGGCAGAGACGGGATTCGCGGGCTTCCGCACCATGATCAGCAGCGTTTCGGAGCAATGGAGAGAGAAGATTCAAGACTTACGACTTGCATAACCCAATCGCGCCTCAGGTTGAGCCGAACGCACTACGCTATCCCCTGGAACAAGGAGGCGACGCTTACCTCCAGCGTTTTGGAAATATGGTAGAGGGTAGAAAAAGTAAGGTTGGTTTCTCCACGTTCGACTTCGCCCATGTGGCTGCGGTTGATGCCGCACTCATCGGCAAATGCCTCCTGTGACCATCCCTTCCGAGTGCGCTGCTCGCGAATGCGACTTCCCAAGGCTTCCAAAATGGATTTCATGGCGTTGATTGTCCTATCATGGCCGCATACAACGCCAGTTGTTTTACTTTGGCAGGTTATTGCCTGCCTTCTTATAACCATGAACCATTTACATGGGGTTTGGGCCGGGTCCCGCAGCGGGAATCATGGGACTTGGTGAGATGACACGGAAGGAACGTTAATGGAGGCGCGGGTCGGAATCGAACCGACGCATAAAGGTTTTGCAGACCTCTCCCTTACCACTTGGGTACCGCGCCTTCTGCAAGCGACTCCCGCCAACAATATAAACCCTCGCCAAGGCGAGGGAATAGCAGGACTTTAGCTTGTATGGAGCGGGAGACGGGATTTGAACCCGCGACTTCGACCTTGGCAAGGTCGCACTCTACCACTGAGTTACTCCCGCTCAGAAGCTGATTAAATTATATCAAAGCAGCTGATAGCCCTCGGCCCTCAGCCTTTAGGTTAAAACCGGAATACAGGCTTCAACATTGAAGGGATTCAAAGACCCCCTATAACCTGTTCCCTAGCGTTTCCTCCAG